>CAWKZI010000428.1:0-2889 GCA_963854365.1 Gammaproteobacteria bacterium | reverse complement strand
TCGGTTACTGGCTTAAATCAGCAATAAAACACTTTATAACTATTCGGGGATAATCCCATAGGTTATCGGGCAAAGTGCCGAGTTATTAAGTCTTTTAGCCCAGAATGCGAGTACTTAGAAAGATGTACGATCTTCTTTTCAGCAAGGTTAAGTAGGTCAAAATATCTAACGATGTGAGTGTTCAGCTAAAAAATTGAGTAGAATGGGGCATAAATATGATCTTCATTTTTATTATTTTGAAATAAGTAAAATTAACCTTAGGAAGCAGTACATGACGGACGTTCAGCACCATCGATTAATTATTCTAGGTTCCGGCCCAGCCGGATATACGGCAGCGGTATATGCTGCCAGAGCAAATCTTGACCCGGTTCTTATAACTGGCCTTATCCAGGGCGGGCAGCTTACGACAACCACTGATGTGGATAATTGGCCAGGAGATGTGGAAGGCTTGCAAGGCCCCGATTTAATGGACCGAATGAAGAGCCATGCAGAAAAATTCGATACACAAGTAATTTTTGATCACATCAATAAAGCTGAACTTAGTGAAAGACCATTTAAGCTAAGCGGAGATAGTGGAGTCTATAGCTGCGATGCATTAGTCATTGCGACCGGGGCGTCGGCACAATATTTGGGCCTAGAATCGGAAGAAGCTTTCATGGGGAAAGGTGTCAGCGCTTGCGCTACCTGTGACGGTTTTTTCTATCGCAACAAGCCAGTTGCAGTGATTGGCGGCGGAAATACTGCTGTCGAAGAAGCCTTGTATCTTTCAAACATCTGCTCTCACGTTACACTGGTTCATCGAAGAGACTCCCTCCGTGCTGAAAAGATCCTACAGAAAAAGTTATTTGAACGCGTAGATGAGGGCAAAATCTCAATAGCTTGGGACCATACATTAGAAGAAGTGCTCGGTGATGATATGGGTGTGAATGGAGCTCAAATCAAGCATACCGGCTCTGAAGAGACGCGAAAGTTAGAGGTCGATGGAGTATTTATAGCAATTGGGCATATTCCAAATTCGGAACTATTCATTGATCAGCTTGCAATGAAGAATGGTTATGTCACGGTAAACACTGGCCTTGGTGGCAATGCAACTGAAACCAGTATTGAAGGCGTATTTGCCGCCGGAGATATCGCCGATCAAATATATCGACAGGCGGTTACTAGCGCTGGTTTTGGATGTATGGCTGCGCTCGATGCTGAGAAGTTTCTAGACGATTAGCATTCTGGATTTATACACTCAAATGCCCATACCTTGGCTAGAAGACATCGATCTAGAATTCCCCAGTGTGCATGAGGCTCTGGAAGAACCGAATGGCCTACTTGCTGCTGGTGGTAGTTTGTCTCCGTCCAGTCTCTTGAGTGCGTATCGCAAGGGTATTTTCCCCTGGTACGAACTCGGCCAACCAATCTTATGGTGGTCGCCTGATCCGCGCTTAGTATTAATTCCAGAATATTTACTAGTATCACGCAGTTTAGGGAAACTAGCACGACGTAATACCTATAGCTTTTCAGTCGATAAAAAATTCTCAGACGTTATGCAGAATTGCGCAGAAGCAAGGCATGGGAGTAATGGAACGTGGATTACAGATGAAATGCTTAATGCCTATACCGTATTGCACCAGGAAGGAGCGGCTCACTCGGTTGAGGTTTGGTCTGGAGAGAGACTGGTCGGTGGGCTTTATGGAGTAGCAATTGGAAAAGTTTTTTTTGGTGAATCTATGTTCAGCAAAGAAAGCAACACCTCTAAACTGGCCCTAGTTTATTTGGTTAATCAATTACAAAATTGGGGCTTTGAATTAATTGATTGTCAGGTAAGCAGTAATCACCTACTTTCCCTTGGGGCAATAGAAATTCCTCGGAATCATTTTATAAAAGAATTAGGTAGACTTCTCAATCAGCAAACGCTCTCCACGTCCTGGCAAGCTTGCAATCCGACTGTGAGTAGTAGAGCTAATCTTTGAATATTATTGATGAGTGATGTAGCTAACCCTAACTATGAATTCTAAGACTGAATTAATTAGCTCAATAAGGCTTTTTCGAACTTCTCCTCACGCTTGCAGCTATAAGACGGATCAAATTGCGGCCACTGTCTTTGTAGATCCAGAGCTGGAAATCGATCAGGGCCTTAATAGCAAACTGAGTGAGTTAGGTTATCGGCGCAGCGGGGCTCACTTGTACCGGCCAGATTGCGATAATTGTAATGCCTGTGTTTCTTGCCGACTGCCAGTTCAGAGTTTCGAACAGCAACGCCGGCATAAAAGGATTTGGAACAAAAATAAGGATTTACATGTAAAAGAAGAGGTTACTCTCGAAGACAAGAACAGCTTTGAGCTTTATGAAAAATACATTAATACACGACATAGAGACGGGGACATGTACCCTGCCTCCATCGAGCAGTTCGAGGCTTTCATTTGTTCAGCCACCTCATCTACTAGATTCCTAAGTTTCTTCTCAAACGACAGTTTGGTTGCTGTAAGCGTTACAGATCAGCTGAGCCAAGGGTTATCAGCAGTTTATACCTTCTTCGACCCGAGTCTTAATTCTCGCTCACTAGGTAGCTATGTCATTCTTTGGCAGATAGAGGAAGCTAGGCGCCTTAAACTTCCTTATGTTTATCTGGGCTATTGGATTAAGGACTGCAAAAAGATGCAGTACAAAAGCAGTTTTCGTCCTATAGAGCTGCTTATCGATGGGGACTGGTTGCTATTACGATAAAACAGGGAATAGAGTTGTCATTGAGGCTTTGATTTTGCTAATCGTGACAAAATCCGGCACAATGCGCCCGCTTACAACCCACCGAGGATAGCTGATGGCAAAAGAAGACCAGATCGAAATGGAAGGTGAAGTCGTCGACACCCTTCCGAATACCATGTTCCGAGTTAAGCTGGA
>CAWKZI010000427.1:0-2892 GCA_963854365.1 Gammaproteobacteria bacterium | reverse complement strand
AGCAAAGGAGTTTGCAATATAATGGAGCTACTATACAAAGCCATTGTGGAACGAAAGGCTCTTTAGTTGTGCTTTGAAAGCTAAAAGGGCAGTTATTTGTGTAATCTCGTGTTGATTCTGCTGTCACGCATTGAATGTCAGGAAATTGAGAGTTGTATTTGGTAGATTGATATTGTCAGAAATTATTTACTTAGCAAAAAACAAAAACCAGCAAGGTGGGAATGATGAGAATTATAATAGATAGGCAAGTACAAACCATAAGGTCATTGGTTCCCTTAGTTATATTGTCACTTTCGCTTTTTTCCGCGTGTAGTCAATCAACTTCTCTAACAGCTCGCCCTCTTACGGTTTCAGCATCAGTGGCTTTTACCGAAGGACCTACTGTTGCGGAGGACGGTACTGTTTATTTTACCGATCTTGATAGTAGCCGCATTATGCGCTTGTCGACTGATGGATTGCTTAGCACTTTTCGTCAACCAAGTTATCGCGCCAATGGTTTGCTATTTGATAGCGAATGGAGGTTGCTTGCGTGCGAAGGGGGAGATGGCAGTGCGATATTGCCTCGAGTTACCCGAACCGATATGACTTCTGGTGTGATCGAAGTAATTGCAGATTCCTATAATGGCAAACAGCTGCATCAACCGAATGATCTTACTTTCGATAGTAAGGGGCGTATTTATTTCACAGATAGACCCGGTGCAAACATAAAACCTGAGCAAACTGGCGTTCACGGTGTTTATCGAATTGATACGGATGGCTCGATCGAACGCATTCTAACTGAGCCCCAAGTAATGCGGCCCAATGGCATCGTGATCTCCCCGGATGATCAAACTCTTTATGTTATCGAGACAGAACAAAGCGAGGGTGGTCCCAGATTGATTCAAGCATATGATTTGAGCGGTGAAGGCACGGTCAGCAATATGCGAATTTTTCATAATTTTTATCCAGGGCGCAGCGGTGATGGTATGACTATTGATAGTCAGGGGAATTTATATGTTGCTGCTGGGTTAAATCAACTCAGAGGAACCAGCGAGACACTTGATACAGTTGCTGGCATTCATATTTTTTCCCCTTCAGGTGAATTGTTAGAGCACATCCCCATTCCCGAAGACACCATAACCAACGCAGCTTTTGGTGGCCCCGATTTGCGAACTCTTTATGTCACAGCTGGTAAAACTCTATTCAGTTTTAGAACAGACATCATTGGAACTCGTCGATAACTTCTGCAGGAAGAGAAATATGTTCATACTCAGACTAACTTCAGAAATATTTAATCGTACAAAAAAGTTCTGCAACATCACTTTTAACAGTTTGGTCATGAGCTTGCTCCTATTTTTCCTTCCCGGAGTAGTGCTCAGTCAATACGGTACTCAATCTGGTGAGTGGCGCAGTTATGGTGGAGATACAGGTTCCACCAAATATTCTCCCCTAGATCAGATCAATGCCGAAAATTTCAGTAATCTAGAAGTAGCCTGGCAATGGACTTCAGTGGATGCAAGCCTTGACCTTGAGTCATTAAGAGAGCAAAACCCGGATATCCAAATTGGTAATTTTCAAGCTACTCCCCTTATGGCTAATGGTCGTTTGTTCATCATCACGGCATTGAACCAGCTGTCTGCAATAAACCCTCTTACCGGAGAAACTTTGTGGACCCACAACCCTGAAATATATCTATCCGGTCCTCCTATTAATCCTCTGAGTTATCACAATCGCGGACTCGCTTATTGGACTGATGGTATTGACGAGCGTGTCATAGCAGGAACTCAAGATGGTTATCTAATTTCACTTGATGCGCTGACTGGTGAGCCAGACCTAGGTTTTAATGGCGGCCGTGTTGATTTGAGCGTGGGTATTCCGCGGGCATCCAGAGATGCTTTGGATTGGACTGGTGCGCAACCAGTGTCAGTAGTTTCTCCGCCAATTGTAATTGGCGACATTGTGGTGACTTCACAAATCACTCAGGGCCGGCCCCTGATGAGAGAGAGGCCGCCTATGTGGGTACGAGGTTACAGTATTCATACCGGCGAAACTGAATGGGTGTTTCATACTATCCCACAGGAAGGTGAATATGGTGTTGAAACTTGGGAGGAAGAGTCTTGGCGCCGAACTGGTAACAATGGCGTATGGTCGATTATGAGTGCTGATCCAGAGCTGGGGTTGGTCTATCTACCATTAGAAGCACCAACAGATGATTTCTATGGAGGCAACCGGCCGGGTGACAATTTATTTAGTCAAAGTCTGGTGGCAGTGGATGCATTAACCGGCGAACGGCGTTGGCATTTCCAAATGATTCACCATGGCCTTTGGGACTATGACTTACCTGCTGCACCCAATCTTATTGATATCACTGTAGAGGGAAGAGAAATAAAAGCGGTTGCACAAATTTCTAAACAGGGCTTTGTCTACACATTTGATCGAGAAACAGGTGAACCTGTGTGGGCGATTGAAGAACGTGAAGTTCCGCGTTCCGATATTCCTGGAGAAAAAGATTCGCCAACCCAGCCTTTTCCAACTAAGCCGCCTCCTTTCGAAGCCCAAGGGCTGGAAATTAAAGACATAATCGATTTCACTCCCGAGCTTCGAGCAGAGGCCCTAGATATAATCGATGACTACACGTTTGGCCCTTTATTCACACCGCCGACGTTATCGGTTCCTGGTGGCAACAAAGGCACAATCCTGCGCCCCAGTGCCGGCGGTGGGGCGAACTGGATGGGTGCGGCGGTTGATCCAGAAACAGGATATCTCTATGTACCCTCTTCGGATTCCATCACAGTGCCTGTTGTGGTTGAAAGTGACCCTGATGATTCCAATCTATCTTATCGACGTATCGCTCTTGGTGGTATTAGGGGTCCTCAGGGGCTGCCAATTCTGAAACCACCCTATGCAACGATT
>CAWKZI010000426.1:0-2896 GCA_963854365.1 Gammaproteobacteria bacterium | reverse complement strand
TTCACGCAGTACATCCTCTGAAAATAAGCCTTCTTGCTGCGTTCGCAGCAGCGCCACATAGCCGGTGTATAAAAGGCTAGCAAAACCAAGCCCCAAGTTTAGGGCAAGCCCCTTAAAACTGAGCACAGTCGCCCGATGTATAGAATCAACTTCCTTATTGATGTAATAACTCGATTGGAACTGCACCATACCCATCATCGCGAACGCGCCCACAGCGAAAATTACTCCATAATAAGGAATCGCGAAGCCAAGCCCGATAAGGCCTACCATTAGGATAAAAGAGAGTGTCAAAAAGTTGAAAAGAGGTGAGTGATTTGTTACCAAATAGCGCGAAAACACAGCATTTACCATTCCGATCAGTGACATGCCTGCACCTATAAAACCAAACCAGCTGACGGGTATATCTATCGCTCGATAGTATTCACTGGCAAGTACAGCAAATTGCCTACCTACGCTGTCCAGGGAGAGCGCTGCCAATATGACGAACAAGACGAATCGATGATTGATTGTCCATTTTCCGGCAACAAGAATTTTTCGAAAAGGATCTAGTAAGGATTTACTTTTAAGTCGATTAGTATCGACCGTTTCGCCATCTTCTATTTCAATATCATGAAACCCGAGCGCCGTACCTAACACGATGAAGGAAGTAATTAATGTCAATATCACCGGCAGCCGAATAACAAGATTGCTCGGTAATTGCCACTGCGAATCTATGCGTGAAAGTAAGCCATTGACCATATTTGGATCATAGGCGAACGCACCAAGAATCATTGTCAGGAAAAAACCAACAGAAACGACCTGTGCAGTACGTTGAAGGATTCGAGACCAATCATCTTCGCGCCCCAACGCCTTCAACGAATCATAGGCCAACGCCTCATCGGCGCCGCTGGCCGCTGCTTCGGACAAGCCCGAACATATCCTGTTCGCCAGAAACAACATAAAAAGAACTGGCGAAGCTCCAATAGGGGCAAACACAATCAGACCCATTTCCACCACCATCAGCACCGATGCAAAAACAACTAGCTGCTTTCGACCGACAATATCTGCCAGTGCTCCCGAAGGAACTTCTGCAAGCACAATCGTTAATGCCCAAACAACATTAAGAATAGCGAACTGTTCGAGGGTCAGCCCATAATCTAAGAACAACACTGTAAATACTGGATAGTAGAAGCGGGCGGAGTAGAACAGTCGAAAAATAATGAAGCGGCGCAGGTTTCCTTCCAACTGTGCCTTACTGAGTTGCGATTGCATCATATCAGGACTACTTTAATGTTAAAATTTGCTAGCGCACAATTTATTGTTCTCCAACTTTCGCTCAAAAATTTCCACTCCTTCAGCAGGGCAAAGAATTAGCCATGGCAATCTAAAATAAGTTAAAGGGCGTATCAATATTAATACCCTAAAGATTATTACTGGAAAGCCTGAAACAAACGGGAGCAAAGAACAAAGGTTCACCATGTCAAACTTATCACAGAAACGCGCAGCAGCTTCCTTGCGATCGATGTTCGTGGGAGATTCTTTGGCTATGCCAGTTCATTGGTATTACAACCCAATGGATATTTTTAAGCAGTTTTCTGGCGGCATTCAGAAACTAGAGGCCGCGCCCAAACACCACCCGTCTTCGATCATGTCACTACATTCAACCAAACGCGGAGGACGCAGCGCAAAACGTTCCGGTAGCACGCAATCGGAAATCGTGGGCGATGTAATTCTTAAGGGAAAACGTCAATTCTGGAATCAACCAAACCAGCACTATCATCAAGGCATGCTCGCTGGAGAGAATACATTAAATGCACACTGCGCTCGAATGGTAATGAGAAGCCTTGCCTCCAATCGTGGTCACTATGATGAGGAGAAGTTTCTCAAAGGATATATAGAATTAATGACCGCCAATCCCGCATTGCACCCAGATACCTATGCAGAGTCCTATCATCGTGGATTCTTTGCCAACCTATCTGCTGGCAAACCTAATAACAAGTGTGGTGCCGTGACACACGATACCGCTTCTATAGGAGGCTTGGTAACAATCGCCCCAATTTTTATTTCTGAACGTTTGCTGGGAACTCCTCTTGAAGACGTGAAAAACATTTGCCACAAGCATATACAGCTTACTCATCCAGATAAGTTCCTAGCAGAAGTCTGCAGTGACTATGTCGGCCTGCTGGATGCTCTGCTATTTAGCTCTGGCGCACAGCATGCCCAGGAAATTATTGCTTTATGCGCCAAACGCAGCGCTGGAATTGCCATGCCTGAATTGTTAGGCAAGGTGAATTCCGACTATGAGGTAGTCGGCCGCTTATTCTCCTCCGCATGCTATATAAGCGACTCCTGGCCGAGCGTCCTCTACCTAGCTTATAAATATGCTGACAAGCCTGAGGCCGGATTGCTAGCAAACACCAACTTGGGTGGCGACAATGTCCATCGCGGCACCGTACTAGGAGTTATCCTAGGTCTTGCTAGCAGCTATACCCCGAACAAGCTATATGGTGAATTGCGGGATAAGGATTTAATCGAAGAAGAAATATCCGCACTCCTTAACTGAAGATTTTATTTTCAATAACACTGGTGTCTGCATCATTAGAACTACTCAGTTATTCAGATACCACACGCTTCCTTCCTTCGTGAAGATTCTGAGCGCTTAAATTCAGATGAATTTTTGTGTAAGAGCCAATGACTTTTCCACCCCCATAATCATGTCCAGATCAGAAGAAATCTAATCGACCTAGTCCAATTCTTCTTTTCTAGCGTCTCCACTCTAACTCGGCTAGCTTTTTTTAGATGGTATAGATCCATTTCGCCAGACTGCGCGTATATCTTTATTCGATGCAAATGATAGAAACATAATGAAAACTCTTCACACAGAAAATCTTACCGGGACCCAGAAGGCATTTGTATA
>CAWKZI010000425.1:0-2900 GCA_963854365.1 Gammaproteobacteria bacterium | reverse complement strand
TTCATCCACGACGATCTGATCGTTCATCCCCGGAACCAAGTCTGATTTCTCGGCGATAGCACCATAGCTTTCATCATCAGCGCTTCGTTTGTAACTGGCATTAGTGCAGGCCAGCAAAGCCAAGCTGTAAAACACTATGAATAAAATTTTACCAAACCGCGTCATCGATATAGTCCAAAATATTGCCAGAAAAGGATGCATCAACTAGTGATTGTTGATTATACGCCCTATTAGCAGATTTCAGTCTATATTTAGTGACTAAACGATTGCGTACGCGCAAAGGTCAAAGGTTTATTTATAATAGTTTTTGCTTTGAACTAAGTAAAAACAGCAATTAAAACCAAAGAAATTCAATCAGCTAGAATATATGTAAGCTGATGAGCGAATTCCCTACAGCGCCGAAGATTGTATAAAAACTATGCGCTTTCCTTGCTACTCGATTTAACCTCGAAAACAAAGCTAAACCCTATGCTCGGACCCCCCCAGCGCGATAATTAATAGACTATTCATAATCGAACGTTAAACTATCACCTAAGTTGTTTCAGTTTGGTCTGAATAATATCTGGGCCAACGCAATATTTATTATAAAGAATGAGTTCTTATAGTTTGATCAGCCCAAAACAGGGGCCGCTCAATGCCTAAGAGTTAGAGTTTCGACCACAGTTAAAATTCAAATTAGCGAGGGATACAAATGAAACGCTTTGCAATTGGGACAGCAATCTTTCTTATAGGGGGGTTTGCTTATGAAGTTGTCAGCGTTAGCTTTAAAAATTCTAGTCTAAAAGCTCAATTAGAAATTGCTATAGGATATCAACAACAACTTAGCGAACAAACAGACGCCAACATCCGCCAGAGTCTCGATTTCGAGCGGAAATTGAAAAGCCTGCAAGACCAACTATTATCTTCCACTGTTCAGTTATCCAGTTTAAACACCGACCTTGAGGAGGCTAGATCACAGATAGACCCAGACTACGAAGATCTCTTGGAAAAAGTGCGAATGGAAGTTGCGCGTGAAAACTTCAATCAACGCCGGGTTGGTGGTTCACCAATGAGCTCCCTTTCAAACCCCAATTCAGCCAATGCTATGGCGGCTGATTCAATACCAAAAATGTATGAAAATTTTATTAACACTTTAGGATTACCAGGTACGGAACGTCAGGAAATCATCGATGCGATGATTGAATATGCTTCCATGCGTTACCAGATGTTCGATGACCTCATAGAGGGCAATCTTTCTAACGGTAATGCTATTGCCATTTTCGGCTCACAAGGGTTAACCGATAGTGTAAGCAACTTACTGGCAAAAAACCAACTCAGAGATCTCTCTAACTATAATCTACTAGTGCTAAAGAATTCTGCCCGCCATGTTTTTGCTGAGAGCCTCTCTCGTCTGGGAAATGCCATGAACGAGGATACTCAGAGTCATGTGCTTGACAAACTGCTTGATGAAATCTACTCACTCCAGAATAATTACGGCGCAATCGTGGCCGAAGATGGCAGCATGGTCAGCGCTTATAACAATCAGCTTGAGGCCTACGATCGGGCGCGAACAAATCTTTTAGAAGAGCTAAATAACGATCAGCTACAACAGCTCGATCGCTTTTTAGAAGAGAGGAGCAGCGGCGTAGATATCATGCTGGAAGCCACGATTGATAGCACCGGCAGCGTTGCCGTAAGGAATGTCCGAGTGGGAGTAGGTGATCTACCACAATAAGCCGGTCTTCAAATTCAATCTGACTTACATTTTCTACTGGAATACCCTACATTAGAGGGGTTCTGTCTGTTTCAATTGAATTTTATGGAGTACTGAAATGAACAACTTACTGGCTGCACACCTTTGGCTGCTAAAACTGCTGGCTCCTCTGACCCTCCTGTTTTTGGTCTCGTGTAGCGAAGAAACCACAACCACAAGTAATGATGTTACTAGTTCAACACCTAATGTGCTTGCTTTGGGATATCAGCGCATAAATGCTGCGGACGACAACGATCCCCTCGACGCCCAGATATTTGAGTTAGATAACGGCCTGAAAGTCTATCTAACTGAAAATCATGAAGAACCCAGGTTCTATGCTGAGATCGCTGTTCGGGCAGGTAGTAAACATGACCCAGCTGACGCGACCGGGTTGGCCCACTATTTAGAACACCTACTATTCAAGGGAAACCAAAATCTCGGAACTTTAGATTATGCCGCTGAAAAACCTCTCCTTGATCAAATTGTCAACCTCTATGAACAACACTTCAATGAAACTGACGATGCTGTCCGCGCAGAAATTTATGCAGAGATCAATCGCGTGGCTCAAGAAGCTGCAAATTTTGCGGTGCCCAATGAAATAGACAAGTTATATAACGCTATGGGAGGCGGCGGACTAAATGCTCACACCTCAAACGAAGAAACAGTTTATAAGGTGAGTCTGCCTTCAAACCGTTTGAAGCAATGGGCAGAGGTTGAATCGGACCGTTTTGTAAATCCAGTTTTCAGAATTTTCCACACTGAGCTTGAAACAGTGTACGAAGAGAAAAATCGTTCACTGGATAACCGCGGTTTCATCGTCTACACCGCGCTTAATGAGCAACTATTCAAAAACCATCCGTACGGTCAACAACCTACTATTGGCACAGTAGATCATCTCAAGAATCCGTCATTAGTTTATATTCAGAATTACTTTGACACATATTACGTACCTAACAATATGGCCATTTTTATTTCTGGAGACATAAATATTGATGAAACTATTACCTTAATTGCTGATAAGTTTTCACACTGGGAAGCGGTGCCTATTCCAGCTATTGGCCCTTGGGAAGAAGATCCATTGCAAGGAGCCGAACGTCAAACAGTGCAATACCCTGGCGAGGAACAAGTTCAACTTGCCTTCCGCACTGTGCCTAACGGAGATGCTGAG
>CAWKZI010000424.1:0-2909 GCA_963854365.1 Gammaproteobacteria bacterium | reverse complement strand
AAGATTCTGGATCGAGAAGTAGATGCTAAAGCTCACGCTGAGTTACTTAAAAATATTAAGGCAGAGCTATAATCTATGGCTGAAGCACTAACAATAGCACGTCCATATGCGGAAGCAGCGTTTAAGCTAGCTAAGACCAGTGATAAATTATCAGACTGGTCTAACATGCTTAAATTAGCTGCATTTGTGGCAAATGACGAACGTATACGCTCTCTTCTAGGCAATCCTTCGGTACCTGCTAAACGATTGGGTGAATTACTATTAGAAATATGCGGCATTTTACACCTTGGTATATGTGGCAAAAAGCTTGATAAAGATAATTGCACTTTTATCTTATTATTGGCTGAAGGAAAGCGGGTTGCGGTATTGCCCGAGGTAAGCGAATTATTTGAGCAACTGAAAACACAACAAGATGGTGTGCTGGAAGCAAAAATTACTTCCGCATTTGCCATAACAAAACAACAACTTAATGACTTAGTAACAGGCCTCGAGTCTAAGTTTAAGTGCAAAATAGAGGCCAAGGTAGATGTAAATCCCGAATTAATAGGTGGGGTAAAGGTTGAGATTGGCGACGAGGTGTTAGATGCCTCTGTACGCGGAAAACTGGAAGCCATGTCTGTTGCGCTTAAAAGCTAGGAGTTATAAGAAATGCAGTTAAATCCATCTGAAATTAGCGAACTGATTAAAAATAAGATAGAAGGACTTGATGCCACTTCGGAGATCAAGACTCAAGGAACCGTAGTTTCGGTTACTGACGGAATTGTGCGTGTTCACGGCCTGTCTGATGTGATGCAAGGAGAAATGCTTGAGTTTCCCGGTAACACTTTTGGACTTGCGCTAAATCTTGAGCGTGATTCTGTGGGCGCAGTGATTCTAGGTGAATATGAGCACATAACCGAAGGTGATATTGTCAAGTGTACCGGTCGTATTTTAGAGGTACCTGTAGGCGAAGAGCTAATGGGGCGGGTTGTTAATTCACTTGGCCAGCCAATAGACGGGAAAGGACCAATAGAAGCAAATGGTTCTGAACCAATTGAAAAAATTGCTCCAGGGGTAATCTGGCGTAAATCTGTTGATCAACCTGTACAAACTGGATTGAAATCAATTGATGCCATGGTTCCTGTAGGACGAGGACAAAGAGAATTAATTATTGGTGATCGTCAAACTGGTAAAACAGCCGTAGCGATTGATACCATTATTAATCAGAAAGGTCAGAACATGACCTGCATCTATGTTGCAATCGGACAAAAAGCATCTTCAGTTGCAAACGTAGTACGTAAACTAGAAGAGCACGGCGCAATGGAATACACGATTGTAGTTGCAGCTACCGCATCTGAATCAGCAGCAATGCAATTTATTGCACCATACTCTGGTTGCACAATGGGAGAATACTTCCGTGATAAGGGTGAAGATGCTCTAATCATTTATGATGATTTAACCAAACAAGCATGGGCATACCGTCAAATATCATTGTTGCTTCGTAGACCACCAGGTCGTGAAGCTTATCCTGGCGATGTGTTCTATCTACATTCACGATTGCTCGAACGAGCAGCACGTGTCAGTGAAGATTATGTTGAAAAAGCTACTGAAGGTAAGGTTAAGGGTAAAACAGGTTCACTAACTGCGATGCCAGTAATTGAAACACAAGCTGGTGACGTTACAGCTTTTGTTCCTACCAACGTAATTTCTATCACCGATGGACAGATATTCCTGGAAACTGATTTATTTAATGCGGGTATTCGTCCTGCAATTAACGCGGGGGTTTCTGTATCTCGTGTTGGTGGCGCAGCACAAACCAAGGTAATTAAAAAACTAGGTGGTGGTGTACGTTTAGCTTTAGCACAGTATCGTGAACTTGCAGCATTTGCTCAATTTGCTTCTGATCTTGATGAAGCTACCAGAAAGCAATTAGAACGTGGAAAAATGGTAACAGAGCTGATGAAGCAAGCACAATATGCTACTTTAAGTGTGGCAGAAATGGCGCTCACATTATTTGCTGTTAACAAGGGATACTTAGATGATGTAGAAGTAGGTCGTGCACTAGCATTTGAATCTGCACTTAGGGGTCATATGCGGAGTAAATACAGCGACATCATGGACAAAATCCAAACAAGTGGTGAACTTGACGCTGAAACTGATAAAGCGCTTGATGCGGCAGTTCAAGACTTTAAATCGAGTGGGTCTTATTAAGCTATGGCTGGAAGCAGAGAAATACGGACCAAGATCAGTAGCGTAAAAAATACGCAAAAGATCACACGTGCGATGGAAATGGTTGCTGCATCTAAAATGCGGAAGGCACAAGAGCGGATGAAAAAAGCCCGTCCATACGGAGATAAAATCCGGAATGTGGCAGCGCATATGAGTCGTGCTAGTAGTGAATATAAACACCCATTCTTAGTAGAAAGAGACTCAGTAAAGCGTATTGGAATCATTGTCGTTACTTCCGATAAAGGTTTGTGCGGGGGGCTTAATACAAACATCCTGCGCTTGGCTACTGCAAAAATTAAAGAGTGGGAAGGTGAAGGAGAGCAGATAGAAGTCTGCTGTATTGGCAATAAAAGTTTAGGTTTCATGACACGAATTGGAGCTAATGTAGTCTCTAATGTCGTTGGATTAGGTGATGCGCCAAATATTGATAGTCTTATCGGCGCAGTTAAGGTAGTGCTCGACGGATATAATGAAGATCGTTTTGATCGAGTTTACCTTTTCTATACCAAATTTATTAATGCTATGAAACAAGAGCCTATAGTGGAGCAATTACTTCCATTATCTGATGAACAGCTACAGGACAGTAGTGAAGAAGGGCAAGAAAGCGATGGCAAGAATCATGAAGGACCGGCTGGGACATGGGACTACATATACGAACCGGATGCTAAAACTGTTATTGATGATGTAATGGTGAGATATAT
>CAWKZI010000423.1:0-2909 GCA_963854365.1 Gammaproteobacteria bacterium | reverse complement strand
ATGTTGGCGACTACAAGATTGATGGCAGTTGGCGATTATTAGAACCGGGAATGGTTACGACGATAGAGCCTGGTATCTATATCGCGCCAGGCAACACCAAGGTCGCTAAAAAGTGGCGAGGCATAGGCGTGCGTATCGAAGATGATGTGCTCGTGACAAAGAAAGGTAACAAGGTGCTCAGTGTTGGGATTCCTAAAACTGTTGAGGAAATTGAAAACTATATGGCTTCCAACAGCCTTTAGACGATGCAAATTAAATCGGCTAAGGAACATTATGATATTGTAGTTGTGGGCGGGGGTATGGTCGGTGCCAGTTTTGCTTGTGCTTTAGATCGTGCTACTGCAGGTAAAAAACTTTCTATATTAGTAGTCGAAGCCTTTGCTCTTTCGAGCGGCCCGCCTATACAGCCAAGTTTCGATGCGCGTTCTACCGCTCTCTCATTCGGTTCGAGTAAGATTCTCGAATCGGCAGGTCTATGGGCTGACTTGCTTGAAGTCGTCACTCCCATTAAACAGATCCATGTCTCGGACAAGGGACACTTTGGATCTGTGATGTTAAACCATGAAGAATCTAAAATAGATGCCTTGGGTTATGTGGTAGAGAACAGTCAGCTTGGCGTGGTACTTAGTAAAGCTATGGAATCTTCCTCTACTGTAGAATTGCTTTGCCCTGCCCGCATAGAATCTGTTAAGCCTTTGGCCGCCGGTATGAAACTGGCTATCGCTACAGATGAAACTAATTTCATTGTAGAAACTTCTTTAGTGGTATTGGCAGATGGAGGAAAGTCTCCCATTTGTAGCCAGCTGGGCATTAGCCACTATACCGAGACCTATGAACAACATGCTCTCATTGCAAATATTTCCTTTGAAAATTCCCACGAATATATTGCCTATGAGCGCTTTACTGATACTGGCCCTTTGGCTGTGTTGCCTTTGCCTAAACTAGAAAATGAGAATCGAGCTTCTTTGGTTTGGACGGTGGTAAATGAGCAAGTAGAAGAACTAAAGGGGCTTGCTGAAAAAGATTTGTTGGAGCGCTTACAGGAAAGGTTTGGAAATAGATTAGGGAAGATTAGAAAAATTGGAGAAAGAGTTTTTTATCCACTAGGTCTTTCTACAGCGAAAGAACAAATTCGACCAGGTCTGGTTTTGCTCGGCAACGTTGCTCATACCTTGCATCCGGTTGCAGGTCAGGGTCTGAATCTAGCGCTTAGGGATATAGAATCGCTAGTAAATGCTCTTTTGAGTTATCGAACAAAAAATAGTCAGGAAATATTCGAATTAGAAAAGCCATTAGATTTGAGTAGGAACAACTCGGAAATTGGTTCAATGCAACACTTGCAAGAGTACCTGCGACTTCAAGAAAGCGATCAAGCAAAAACAATTATGTTCACTGATAAAATAACCAAACTATTTTCGAATAATGACAAGGTGAAAATATGGGCGAGAAAGTTTGGCTTACTATCTATTGAGATGACTCCTAGCCTAAAAAGAGAATTCTCTGAGCAGGCTATGGGACTGCGGAACAATTAATTAATGGATAATTAAAAAAGTGCTACACTCTATCGTGCAGCGTTTCTAATTGATTCAATTCTGTTTCTGTTAGCCCCCAAATCGCTTTTCCCAAGTCGAGAAGCTGACCTGACATGAGTTACACCAGCACTCTGGTCATAAAGAAACTCCACATCATCTACGTAACCCATAATGCGGCTAGTGAACTCTGCATAGAGGTAGTTGCTAGCAGCATTGACGATATTCGCCTCGTCTAGGCCCAATAGTACTTCTTCAATTTGGGCGAGGCTTGCATTCAATGCGTCAATGCCATGCTCTTTATCTGATTCATAGCTGGACACGCAATTAGGGCTCTCAGGACAAGTAGTAAGGCGGCCGTTTTCAACACCGATATTTTGTGGAGGTTCACCGGCGCAAGCAGTGAGAAAAGGAATAATGCTGAGTAATAGTTTTTTCATAATATTTCATTAAGTTGGCACAGCTTCAAATTTCTAGAAGTGCTGTGCCGGGCGAATTGACTATAAGATTAAGTGAATTTAAAAATTAACATCTAAGCAAGAACAGTCATCCCCAACCACTCAGCGATTAGCGCAGGTTTTTCTTCACCATCGATTTCTATTGTTACATTGTGCTTCATTAAATAGTGCTTTGGTTTTTTCTCTTCGGCATTGACTAACTGGAATCGGGCACGAATTTTGGCGCCAACCTTTACCGGGTTAATGAATCGGACTTTGTCCAATCCATAATTAATCCCCATAATGGAATTTTCCAACTTCATGCCACCATTTTTTGAACCCAACATACTGAGAAGCGAGAGAGTGAGGAAACCATGAGCGATGGTTGTTCCAAAAGGAGTCTCTGCTGCCCGTTCAGCATCAATATGAATATATTGATGATCACCAGTGGCATCGGCAAATTTATTGATACGGTCTTGATCAACTTCAAGCCAGTCAGTAACGCCAACTTCTTTACCAACATACTCATCTATTTGATCCACGCTAACTAAATTACTCATCTAACCTTTCTCCCAAGATATTTCATCTATTGAATTTTTTCAAAGATGTAAACGGCAGTCTTATTAAGGCAGAAGTCTAGCAGTAATTACCTTTGATCGAAACCGAACGAGGTTAGGGAATCATCACCATACCCCCTATAATAGCTAATGATGATCATGAATAATTCAATTGAATATGATGTAGCAATCGTTGGCGGTGGCATAGTTGGCGCTAGTCTTGCGTGCCTATTAGCTAATACTTCTCTTCGGATTGCTTTAGTAGATCGTCAGTTATTCGATGATTACGCGATTCCAGTCACTCAAGTTCAACCAAAATTCGATGCTCGAGTGAGCGCGATTACTGCAGTTTCAAGAAATCTTTTTGATCAAATGGGGCTGTGGGA
>CAWKZI010000422.1:0-2912 GCA_963854365.1 Gammaproteobacteria bacterium | reverse complement strand
AAAAATATGTGAATGTGTTATGCGCAGATTCAAATTCTCAGATTGATCTCGCACATTAGATTATCAATGATGTTAAAAACGTTTTTTTGGTAATCGTGTGCAATTTTTGAGTGTAATTATCCGATAATTTGATTTACCACCAATAACGACAATTCACTATCATCCGCAAAAAGGAGCACATCCTAATGCTGCATTTAATAAGAGAAAGAATACGAAAAATAAACTTGACTCGCTCTGTATCCTTGGCACTACTGTCATTACTGTTGCTTCCAATTTTGGCTTTCACTCAGGACTTCGATAACGTTCAAATCACTACCATCCCAGTTCGAGATAATATATATGTATTGCAGGGTAGTGGCGGCAATATTGGTGTCTCCATCGGTGATGATGGCGTTATGATAGTTGACGATCAGTTTGCTCCGCTCACGGATAAGATAACCTCTGCTATAGCAGCTCTAACCGACCAATCAGTGAAATTCGTCGTCAATTCTCACTTTCATTACGACCACACCGATGGCAATGAAAACTTTGGCCGGGCAGGTGCTTATATTGTTGCCCATGATAATAGTCGTCGACGCATGGAATCAACTCAAGTTCTCGCCGGCAGCGGCCGTGTGCAGGAGCCTTATGATGAGGTTGGGCTGCCCAAGATCACTTTCTTTGATGAGATGCGGTTTTACTTCAATGGCAATGCTATAGATATTGTTAAGACAGGTGACGGTCATACCGATGGTGATGCGCAGATCTATTTTCGAGAAGCTAATGTTATCCACACCGGTGATATGTTCGTGCGCTATGGTTTACCGTTTATTGATCAGTCCAACGGCGGCAGCCTCGATGGCATGATCGACGCGCTTTGGAACGTTGCCAGTATTATCAATAATGACACCATAATTATTCCCGGTCATGGTCAGCTCTCCACCATAGATGACTTGCTAGATTTTCGATCCATGTTGGCTGTTATTCGAGGAAAGCTTGTGAGAGCGAAAGTGCAGGGGTTAACCCCGGAAGAAATGTTGGCTACCGAGCCTGCTGACGGCTATGCGCCTCCCAATGATGGTACTTCTGATTGGTTGCTGCGCGCTTACGGTGAGTACACAAGGCAATAAAGTATCTCTAGAGAAAGACTTCGTTGGCGAATATATACGCTGTGTCAGTGATAGATATGAATTCTGCACTCATTTCTGTGACCTGCTGTGAATACCTTTTTTAGGCTCGACGCCTGAGCCCTTGGGGCGATGATGGCCACAGAACTGAGCGTCAAATCTCTGTTCGTGAGGAATGTTAGACAAAGGTGGCGTATTAGTCACTTTTGTTTAAATCCGTTGTCTAAATCAATGATTTACGCCTAGGGTAAAGCAAACACCCAGACTACGCCGCCCTGGGGGATAAAAGTTCGTGTTCCTCTTTGACGATCTATGTTCGCTGTCATTCCCGCGGCATCAACACCCCAACCAGATTGCACAGCAATATATTGTTTGTCATCCACTGAAAAAGTGGAGGGGACACCAATAATTCCAGAGTTAGTTCGAAAACGCCATAACTCTTCACCCGTGCTTGCATCATGTGCGCGGAAAAAACGATCGGTGGTACCGCCGCTGAAAACTAAGTTGCCGCTAGTGGTCAGTATGCCGCCCCAGTTATGTGATTCGAATTCGCGGGTCCACACCTCTTCTCCGGTGTTCATATCCCAGGCTTGAATCTCACCAATGTGATCGGCGCCTTCCTGTAAAGTAAATTGGGGTCTCGCTCCGGTAAAGGAACTACCTGGTTCATACTCAACTTCTCTACCTTCAATATTGCCACAGGTATTTTCATTCGAAGGAATGTAAAGCAATCCTGTCTCAGGATTATATGCAGCTGGTGGCCAGTCCTTCCCACCCCAAAGCGACGGACAGAATTCTGTTATAGATCCAGTAACCGGTTTGTGATCAAAATCGTAACTAGGGCGTCCAGTTTCAGGATGAATGCCGCTAAATGCATTTTGAAAAACATAAGGCGTGGCATCAACAAAATTAATCGCTTCGGCCGCCCGTTCTAATAACCATAAGTAGCCGTTTCGTCCTGCGTGAACCAGACCATCAATTTGTCGGCCATTTCTTTCAACCGGCATTAGGATAGGTGTTGAGACTTCATCCCAGTCCCATGAGCCGTTCCAGTGATATTGATGATGAGCTTCGATATTCCCAGATTGAATATCCAGGGCTATTACTGAGTTGCTATATAAATTATCTCCTGGTCTTTGATCACCTATCCAAGGTCCTGGATTTCCGGTGCCGAAATAAGCAAGTCCAAGTTCTGGGTCATAGTGGCCAGGTACCCAAACAGCTGCGCCACCTGTACGCCAGGTTTCACCGGGCCAGGTTTCATTGCCAGGTTCACCCGGTCCAGGCACGGTGAAAGTGCGCCATAATTCTTCCCCAGTTTCAGCATCAAGTGCGACAACAAATCCGCGGACACCGCGCTCGCCGCCTGAAGAGCCCACCATGATCTTGCCGTCAACCGCCAAAGGTGCCATCGTGATGTAATAACCAAAACTATTATCCTGTACCGAGGTATCCCAAATTTTTTCACCGGTGCTCGCATCTAATGCAACTACCCGGGCATCTAATGTTGCTGTGTAGACTTTGTCACCATAGAGAGCGACACCGCGATTGGTTCGGTGTGGAGCAATTAAATCATTTGGTAAGTCATGCTGATAACGCCACACCATGTCACCTGTCGCGGCATTCATTGCATAGACCAAATTCTGCGGAGTAGTTACAAACATAATACCGTCATTAATTATGGGTGGAGATTCGTGCCCGCCGATTACTCCAGTAGAAAAAGTCCACACCGGCTGCAATTCGCTCACATTGCCATCATTAATTTGATCAAGCGGGCTATAACCCCAACCACTAAGGTTGCCGCGG
>CAWKZI010000421.1:0-2914 GCA_963854365.1 Gammaproteobacteria bacterium | reverse complement strand
CACACCGGCCGCTGAATTGAAAGACCCGACACCTGAACAGGAAAAAAAACACAGATTGGCTATCCTTCAAGCGCAAATTATCAAACAGGCAGCTGCCATTAGCACGAATATGGTTGGCTCTAAGCAAAGAATTCTAGTTACTGGCGTTTCCAAACGAAACCCGAAAGATTTACAGGGCAGAACTGAAAATAACCGAGTGGTGAATTTCCCTTGCGAAAATCGAGCACTAATCGGTGATTTCACTCAGGTTCATATTAATGAAGCATTACCGAATTCCCTATTAGGGACACTTTGAAGTTAGCCTGATATACTGATTCAACCAAAAAACTGAGGTTTATTAATAAGCTGCATGGCAACACACACCCATAATCTGACCCTTAATCCAGACAACGCGCAGAGACTCGCTAACCTCTGCGGGCGCTTAAACGAGCATATCCATCAGATAGAATCTATTCTTCTATTAAAAATTCAGCAGCGAGGAAATGCCTTTCAATTGTCTGGTTCGGAGTCTGCCATATCTGATGGCTGTTTAATTCTTGAATCTCTTTATGCTTCAACTGCGAATGAAAAACTCTTAATCCCAAACCAGGTGCACTTGGTTCTGCAAGAAATTCAGAACGGCTCATCCGAAGAAGCTGATGATTTTGCCCTAATCAAAACACCGAAATCTTCAGTTAAACCCCGCAGCACTCATCAACGACAATATGTGAGCAGCATTCTCAAGCACGACATTAATTTTGGTATCGGACCTGCTGGAACCGGAAAAACCTATTTAGCAGTTGCCTGCGCAGTCGAAGCACTGACAAAAGAGAAAGTAAATCGCATATTGCTAGTACGGCCTGCTGTTGAAGCTGGGGAAAAACTCGGATTTCTTCCTGGTGATCTGGCTCAGAAAATAGACCCCTATTTACGACCCTTGTACGACGCTCTTTATGAAATGCTAGGATTCGAAAAAGTAAGCCGGTTAATTGAAAAAAATGTAATTGAGGTTGCTCCATTAGCTTATATGCGCGGTCGAACTTTGAACAATGCCTTTATTATTTTAGACGAAAGCCAAAACACTACTTGCGCTCAGATGAAAATGTTCCTCACCAGAATTGGTTTTGGCTCAACAGCAGTTATAACTGGCGATATCACCCAAATAGACTTACCGAAAGGAACTCGTTCCGGCTTAGTACATGTAAGCAAGGTATTAGACGAAATTGATGAGATTGGTTTTACTTACTTCAACGCTAAAGACGTAGTTCGTCATCGACTGGTGCAAAAGATCGTTGAAGCTTATGACGACTTCGACCTAAATTCTTTATCAACTCTAAGTGGACAAGATTCATCTCAGCTCAATGAACGTGACAGTTGAGATCATAAATGATTGCGAGGGGCACAAAGTTCCTAACGCCGCACAATGCAAAAATTGGATCACCAATTCAATCTCTCACCTTGGAGATAAAAATACAGATAAGGACTCAAACACGTCTTTAAGTATAAGTATTCGTTTCGTCACATCTGCGGATTCTCAAGCTCTAAATTTTCAATATCGACAAAATAATTCTCCAACGAATGTATTATCATTTCCTGTGAAATTCTCCCCTAAATTGGAGAAATTACATGGATTTAGGCTCTTGGGCGACCTCGCACTGTGTCCTGCCATTATCGAGCAAGAGGCAAATGATCAAGGTAAGAAGCTTGAGGCACATTGGGCTCACCTCATCATTCACGGGCTTTACCATCTGCTTGGATTTGACCATAAAAAAGAAAAGGAAGCGCAATTTATGGAAGAATTAGAAATAAAAGCTCTTGAAAAACTTGGATTCTCAAACCCTTATTTGTTAGGGTGATTCCTACTGATGCAAGAAAATCTCGACCTTCGTAAATACCGGAGAGGCTAAAGAGTTACCCTAATGGCAGACGAACCATCTAGTATCGATCCAAGACCACCTTCTTGGATCGATAAAATTGCACAATTTTTTTCTGATGAACCCACTGACACAAAAAGTCTACTCGAGTTGCTGCGCAATGCTGAGCAAGACCGAGTACTCGATTCTGAAGCTCTAAGTATTATAGAAGGTGCCCTCCAAGTATCTAACATGCAAGTCAGGGACATAATGATCCCTCGCTCGCAAATGGTAACGGTGCCAGCCAAATTAGCTGCTAAAGAAATTATTCAACTTGTCATTAAAGCGTCACATTCCAGGTTTCCTGTGGTGGGTGAAAATGTAGACAATGTCATGGGGATACTTTTAGCCAAAGATCTCCTCCCTTTAATCTTGAACACTCGTCATGAAAAATTCAATATAAAAGATATAGTAAGACCAGCAACTTTTGTACCTGAAAGCAAAAGGCTCAATGTGCTTTTGAGAGAATTTCGAGAAACACGCCATCACATGGCAATTGTAATCGACGAATATGGCAGTGTTTGTGGTGCAGTAACTATCGAAGATGTTTTAGAGCAAATTGTTGGTGAAATCGAAGATGAATACGATGTCGACGATGATAGCTACATCAAGAAGTTTGATGATGAAAATCACATTGTTAAAGCATTAACGCCGGTGAATGAATTCAACGAATATTTCAATACTGAATTCAACGATCAGGAATTTACTACCGTTGGTGGTATGGTGCTTCAGCAATTTGGACATATTCCTGAGCGGGGAGAGACAATTAATATAGGTTCATTTCTCGTTACCGTACTAAATGCTGATAGTCGCCAAATTAAACTCATCAAGGTTACTTCGGCCCTATTAGACACCCGTAGTAAATTAGAATGAATCTTCAATCCACATTTTTATCAGCTTCGGTTTTGATTTAGTAATGTTAGACATGTTTACTCCTGACCTAATGTCATTATTTCAATGCTAGAGCAAGTCTGAAAGCTTTCAGTATCTTTTTTTGCAGGGCCACTACCTGTAAACCCTTG
>CAWKZI010000420.1:0-2931 GCA_963854365.1 Gammaproteobacteria bacterium | reverse complement strand
TGCCGAATAGAGTTTATCCAACCCCAGGGTCGCGTATTGATCGCAGCGCCTGCGCCATTCCTCCAGGGATGCCCCACGTTCCGGCCCGGGAATCCACAGGTCGGGCAGGCCCGTTGAGGCACAGACCAGCGTCATGCCGAGATCGTCGAGTAGCGCCCGCGCGCCTAGCAACGTATCGTTCAAAAGGAATTCGTCAAGCATTCCACCGTTGAGCTCGACGTACTCGATGCCGGCGCGGGACCAGCCTTCCAGCGACCCCCTGAATCCGGCGGCGCGTGAGGTGCTTTGATGCATAGCGAACAGCATCTCCCCCGCGGGAGCGGCCTGAGAAAAGGCGTCACTGCCTGAAAACACAAGGGGTGTCACCAGAGAGGTTTTGAGAAAATCGCGTCGATTGGGCATGCTGAAAACCTTTTATTATGTGTCAGTAAATAAAAGGGGCGGATGGATTTAAATTTGATCAACTGTACAAAAATAAATTCCTCCGTCCCCTTTAATCCCCTTAGATTGATTCTCTATAGTTAACTTCCGTAATCTGTCGTTGGGGTTTCCCGACTAGTCAGCTTCAGCAAACTCCTTGATGCTTTGCAACGCATTCGAGAACGTGGTTATTCGTCCTTCGATATCCACATTCTTAGCTGCCTGGTCGGCATGATTCGAGACATCTCATATCAAGGTACGAAGCATCTTGGATGTATTCGCAAGGAAGACCCATCCAGTCAGTGATATCACAAAACTCACCGACTTTTGCCCAGACTTGTTCGGCTGATTTGTTGATATCCATCTCCAGCTCTACCGTTACGTATTCGGTCTTCGCTATAGAGTTGTTGGAAATTAAGGATGCCAATAATCTTTGCTCGACGTTTTCAGAGGCTCCAGGTGCCAGAGCCACAGTACCCACTGTTAGGACACTTACAGCCAGACACAAAGGCAAATAGTTTTTTAACTTCATGTTCAACCCCCTTAGGTGCCAACTCGAATATCCAGGTATGACCGCCTTCGATCGATTGTTCAGTAGCAGCAGAGTAAAGTTCGCAACTCTAGCAATCGAATCTAAATTTTTTTAAGATTTGTGACTGCCAGAGAGACTTTCTTCGTCTTTGTACTGTTTTTTATTGTATATCCTTTGCTCTTCTTTATTTCATCAACCCAAATGAGAAGTACTCTATAGTATTTTTGATTGAAAAATATTTCACAAAATTTCCACTTTAAATTTATGTAGTGCTATCTGAAAAAATATTTTACCTATACTGATCTTTCGATATCCGTTATGGGGGAAGACTATTTTGCCAAAGGATATATTTTCTTTATTTTTTTAGCTTCTCTTAGCCCTGTATTTAAAGCACCATGTGTAAGTGCATACTCTAGGACACTTGTTGCCTCACCGGCAAAAAATATTCTATTTTGAATTGGATTGGCTAATTCGGCTCGCAGTTTGGAGTCATCTTGGTTGTGCCCAGGCGCTGAGTAAGATCCCAGTATGTATGGCTCCAATCCCCACCTTGAAATTAGATGCGCTTCCGGTTCAGGAATTTCATTCCCATATGCTATTTTCAGAGATTTCATAGCTTCTGCTACGATATGGTTGTCTGTTTTTGTTTCCATATTTCTGGCGAATTCTCCAGAAAAGAAAGAATAAATTACAGGCTCATTTACCATTACCTCACTGCTAAACCAAGTAGTGAAGGCGTGCCTGTCCTCTCTCTCTATAAAGAAATTTTCTACACGCCCCCAGAAGTTATATGGAAATCTAAGTATTACTTTATTTACGCTCCCCCAGCTTATGTTGTTAATAGCTTCCTTCTTTTCCACTGGCAGATTAGGAATGAATTCAATCAGGCCTTTTTGCAAAACCCCAAGAGAAACAGTCACAACCACTGCATCAGCGATATAGGTTTTGTGATTTGTAAATACTTTTACCCCATCAGATGAATATGTAATTTTGGAAACGGGGCTTTTCAGCTTAATGTCAAGATTCTTGGATAGATGAGTCGTGAATTGATCAAATCCGCCGAAAACCTCTTCGTCTTCTCCGGCATCCTCCATATATGCTGATTCTGATATTAGTACGCCAATTGGTATATTTTCTTCATCTTCTGCAGCGCCCAGTTCGAGCTGCTGGAGAAAGGCTTTAAGAACAGCATCTGGCGCAAATGACAATAGGCCTAACTTTTTTAAGAAATCTATAACTTCTCCTAAGGTTGAGGAAGGCTTGATATATGAAGCAATGTAGGCAACTAATCCTATCCTAAATTCGATCTTTTCATAATCCTCTTCTGATAAAGTTATGACTTTCCCGTCTTTATCAAATATTTTAAAATCCAGCGGGTCTAGGGTGCTTATGTTTGTTTTCAGATCTAACTCTTTTTTTAGAGACATTAGTTGGTTGCTTTCTAACTGATTGCTGTGAATCCAGTTTGCGCCTATCTCTAATGGAAATCCTAAGGATCTGTCTGTATAAATTCTTCCGCCTATTCTATTGTTTGCCTCGAGAACGATAACGCTATAGCCTGAGTCTTGAAGATCTTTAGCGGCGGCTAAGCCTGCTATGCCTGCACCAACAATTATTACTTGCGTTTTTTCGGGATCAGCAACGACTGGAGCAGAGAGCAAAGTCAGACATACAAATATTAGATAGAACATCGATTTCATGATTAGGTTTTCGTTGGCTTGCTGTTTTTTCATTTTTTGAATCTTTTCTCATTACCCTACATTGAAAATTAAGAGATTCTTCATTTAACTCATTTTGAAAAGCGAATGAAGAATATTTGCGCTGGTGTCTTGCCATAGCATTAGAGGAATCCAGTTCCCGAACTTTAGAGGGCCCACCCTCATGCCACGCTGACATTTCAATTCGCCGTGTTGATAAATTGCCATATTCCATAAGTTTGATAATTTGAATCTATCCACCCCTGGCATTCGCAGACAGAA
>CAWKZI010000419.1:0-2932 GCA_963854365.1 Gammaproteobacteria bacterium | reverse complement strand
CAAAACCAGCCTAAGATTCTTCCTGCTTTCCTTCTGCATATCTCGGTCTTATACTGCTTAGAACGTTGAACGAGAAGAATAGATAAACCATAACAGACCCCGATCTGTTGTGTTTCTAACAAACACCCTAGGGTTTCTAATTGGATTAGGAAAATCTCGCTAGAACCGAGCTCGATTTTTTGCTGCAATACTGGAGCCTAAATGCTTTCACTCTCAATATTTTTCTGGGGCACTGTCATAGTCGCCATAATTAGTTTCTGGTGGCAAAGTGACAAAGTCAAAATATTGGCCCTGGCCTTTGTTGATCAGCACTGTAAAAAACAGCAACTACAGCTGCTTGACCAAACCATGGTTTTAAAAGGTGTTTGGCCGGTCAGGGATGAGCTAGAAGTTCTTAAACTCAGACGACGATACCATTTCGAATTTTCTTCAACCGGAGAGGTTCGCTATCAAGGAATTATTGTGCTTCACGGTAACACGCTGAAGAACCTGGAACTTGAGCCTTACGTTATTCCCTCGCAAGAAGATAGTCTGCACTAAACCCTATTCACTCGCTAACCGAACGACGCAGTGCTGGATAAAACATTAGTAAAGCAATGGCCCGTGCAATAACATAAATAATCATTGCCCACCACAACCCTTCTATTCCGAACCGATCAGAGAAAACCCACCAGGCAAAAAGATAAACTGCTATAGAAATTACAGCGGCATCTCTCATTCGTCGAGTAAAAGAAGCCCCTATGAATATGCCATCTAATTGGAATGCAGCAAATGAGAAGAGTACATAGATTGCAGGCAATAAAAGTAATTCGCTTGCAACAAGACGTACAGCACTGATGTCAGTTAATAGTATTATTGCTACATCACCAAACAGTCCAATTGCCAACGCCAGGGGGATGGCAGTCATTATGGCTAAGCTGGTTGACCGCCGGACAGCTAAATCAAAAATATCCCTACGCTTTGCCCCTATAGAGTTACCCACCAAAGCCTCAACTACAAAGGCATACCCGTCTAAGAAGAAAGCCGCAAACGATATTAATTGCAATAAAATATAGTTACCAGCGAGAATTGTATCGCCATACTTAGCACTTTGATTAATAAAAAAACCAAAAGAGAAAACCAAAATCAACGTCCGAATCATGATATCTAAATTCGAGGATACAGTTTTTAACAGGGCAACCCGGTCCATAATTTTAGCCCTAGGCCAGAAGTTCTCACCTAACAGCTTACGTTGATTTAATTCTGAATAGACCAACCATCCTGCTAATAGCAAAGTCGACCATTCCGCAATCACCGTACCCAAAGCTATTCCGCTTGCGCCCCATCCAAGCACACCAGCAAACCATATATCTAATGTGATATTGAGTCCGTTCAAGAATACTTGCACTATTAGCAGCATTCTACTTTTGCCCAAGCCAATCAAGAGTCCCATCAAGGCAAATGTAGCGAGTGTAGCTGGCGCTCCCCAGATGCGGATTTTAAAATAACTTTGAGCGATGAGCTCGACTTGAGAGCTACCATCAAGTAATGAAAAAGCAATCAGCCTAATTGGCCATTGAATCAAGATCAACAAAAGGCCAAGACCAAACGCCATCAGCAAAGCCCGGCCAAGCACAACTCTCACCTCTTGTTCATTACCACTACCAGAGGCTTGGGCAGCGAAACCAGTAGTACCCATCCTTAAAAACCCAAAGCTCCAATAAACAAAAGAAAAAATCAAAGCTCCGAAGGCAATTGCACCCAGATCTTCGATACTACCGACATTTCCAATCACGGCAGTATCTACAAGACCTAACAAAGGAACTGCGGCATTTGCCAAAATAATTGGCCACGCCTTTTGTAAAAGGTATCGATAACTTATTAATTCGGGTATTTGCATCAAGTCAAACTGCTTTACGTTTCTGATGATACTGTAGCGGAAGCTCTATCAACATGCGACAATTAGGGACCTTTGAGATCTTTATTCTATACTCGCATTAATAATTTTCGACTCATCTTTCTTAGGTGGTATTTGGTCTTATTTATCTTTTAATAGCCTATCATTATAGGTAGGCTCACAAAATCTCTATCAAGCAATGAAAATGACTTCCGCATAGAAAGTAAATACCTTCCACACTAAATCTTTAGCCACTAAAATTAATGGGGCTATTGTATTAATTATTACATGGTATGAAAAAGCCAAGTTTATAGTACTGCTAATCTAAGACTTAAGTAGGAGTTAGGGCCATCAAAAAATTATTAATCATCTGCTTTTTCGGAAGCTTGATCATCGCCGTGCCTTTTAGGAATTCCATCCCTATATATCAAACTTATTTTGGCCCCAACCTCACAGAGGTTGACCTTGCAACTGTTTCACAACGAATTATTAGCCCATCGATTCTGGCATCTGGCTTCTTAGCACACGAAGAAGAAGTCATGCTCAGCTCTGAAGTAATCGGCAAAGTTGCTGGATTAATGATCGAAGAAGGCGACGCTGTGAAAATTGGTGATTTAGTCTTGCAAGTTGATGACAAGAATTTTCTAGCCGGACTTGAACAATCAGAAGCCGTAGTGAGAATGAATACAATAGACATCGAACGACAGGAAGTGAGGATAAAAAATCTAGAACGTCAGTTTGAACGAAGCAAAAGTTTATATGAACAATCTTTAATTGGCGAACAGGAATATGAATCACTTCTAAATCAACTGGATTTGGCCAAAATAGATTTTTTATCTTCAAAAGAAGGCTTGGTGCAAGCTGAAGCTCAACTTGATCAAGTGTTAGACAACCTTTCAAAAACGCAAATCATTTCCCCCATTGACGGCGTAGTCACTAGCCTCGATATAAAGGTTGGAGAAACCGCAATAGCGAGCTCAACGAATATTCCTGGATCATCGCTCATGACCATCGCCAATCCAGAAAGCATTTATACTGAAGTGCTTGTCGACGAGG
>CAWKZI010000418.1:0-2932 GCA_963854365.1 Gammaproteobacteria bacterium | reverse complement strand
TTGTGGAGTTAAATATGACCTTGAGTTTAGACACCAATGATTTACTTTCTAAATCACATCAAGGTCTCTCCAATGACGATTACCGTTACCCGGCGTTCTTGTTAGTTGAATCCACAGTTCACTTGCTAAGATATTAATAGCCATACCCAAAACCATCGCCGGTGCGAAAACACTTTCAAAGCCTAGGCCAGTTAATGGAATTATGATTATTGTCAATACTCGCTGGGTAGCCACACCTAACATCAAGGCAAAGCTGCGGATCATAAATTCGCG
This sequence comes from Gammaproteobacteria bacterium, assembly GCA_963854365.1. GTDB lineage: Bacteria > Pseudomonadota > Gammaproteobacteria > Pseudomonadales > Pseudohongiellaceae > UBA9145. The sequence goes on along the minus strand of CAWKZI010000418.1, from coordinate 2,659 downwards.
GTGAGAACCAAAGTTCCGAGCCCGAACACTGCTGTAAGCTTTGTATAAACAAAACAAAGTGTACGGTCCTATAAAAGCGTTAGTAGCAGTCTGGACCAACCCAAACCCCTGATGCCCAGTAAAGGGCCATACGATTCCTATAAAAGCACCTGTAAATGCAGTGATTGCTCCACAAATTAACCAGACCCGACCGTTCCACCGATGAAAACTAACCCAACGCTTGCGAACCACTGGGATAAACTGAAACGGAGCGCAGACTAAAACAACGAAACCCAAAATCAGGTGACTCCACACCGTGATGAAATGCTGAAAATAACGGATATCGAACGCATTAAAGACAGCTTCCAGATCAGAAAATTCTTGAGAGAAAGCATTAATCATAAAACCAACTCGGCCAAACAAAGAGCTCATACCGACAAAAATTAATAGGAGCACGGCAAACCAGCCAAACCGTTCAAATACTTTACGCATTTCTTTACGCCAGGGAGAATAAAACCTCTCTATATTTTCAGTTGAAGACAAGTTAGTTTCCGAAACAGTTAACATCTTTCACCCTAAAATAGTTGTAAATCAAAAAGCTGATCAAGTGTTAGGTTTGTCGACTACCCTAACTTAACCTCCAGCCTATTGCCGCCTAAAAATATCAGCCACTCGATCCGACACTGCATTAGCTTCTCGCCTGCGAGCTGAGCGAAGCATATTTGCCATACCATAGTTTCCTTCATGGCACGCATATTCATAAAGTTGAGCTGCTACATTTGTCATCGGTACTACGGCAGTAAATTTATCAGTAAAGGTCGAAGGGTCTTCAATTGTGAATTCATAGTTGAGGGTTGACTCGCCGACACGAGAAAATCGTTCAGTTAGCACTTTGTTTTTCGAAGTGCCGAAACCATCAAAACTTTGAGTTAGACCATTGAAATTTTTCGTTACTACAACAAGTATATCCCCATCCCAATGGCCGATTGAGTTACCGGACCAAGAAATCAATCGTTCATCTAAGTCTTTATGATCACCAATTTTAACTATGCGAGCGTCGTGAATCATTTCTGTCATGATTACTACATGGTCACTATTTTGAATAATCTGTACATGATTGTTATACAAGCTTGGTGTAAATGGTGGCCCGGAATTAAAGCCAATAATGCATCTCTCAGACAAACCACGATCCTCGGGCCCCGCTCTTCCGATGCCTCCCACGACAAAGCGAACCGGACGCTCACCGGAGGCCTCTACTACTCCACCAAATTTATTTTCAATTCCTGCAATGCGTGCGGGGATTTGACCATCCAGAGGGTAAACTATGTGTGATGTACGCTCTCTGCCGTCGATTCCAATATTCTCTACCCGAATATCATTGTAATAAGCCTCGATCCCAGTCCCCGGTGGCACCACACCAGCGCTTGCCCCTAACTCGAAATGCCGAATACGACTTGCAGCCATTTCCGCTTCGGTAAGAAATTGCCGCTCCCCATATTCTTTAGGGCGCTGCATAGGCACATTTGATGAAAAATTCCAAACTCCTTGTATGTCCGGCAAGCCCCATTCTGAGCGGAGTACACTGTAGCCTTCAGCTGCCAACCCAACTTGGGAAAGATGCAGTAACAAAGAGATTAATAGTAAATTACGCATAATCATGACAAAGCCGGGTTGAAAAAAGGGTTAATGCTAATCGCTCCTAGTCTAGCGGATACTTCAGGTCAGCGTCAGTATTGTGGTTGGAGTAATTTTTACAATTTCGGACGACTACTTTATCTCCAGCTATTCTTGGGTAGAGTACCGCGCAGGTTCAGAGTAGTCTTTAGCCATGCTTAGAGCGCAAGCAAAAATATTTCTCTGCTCACTGTTTATGCTCATGGTGCTAAATCCCTGCTATGCGCAATCAAGCCTAATTGAAGACCTTAAACAAGACTCTTCATTCCAGGATGCAGTCATAATTGCGATACGAACAGCTCTTGGAGCAAGACAGCAAACTAACGTAGTACGTCGCGTCAATTTCTCTGCTGAAATTAGAATTTACATTGAGTCATATCGCGAACTACGTAACTCAAACACGCTGACGAATATTCAAAAACGCTATAATACAGTCAGAGCGCAATTGCTTGAGCCAAGACTGCCGGCTACGATAGAAGAGTTGATATTAATGCTTGAGAAGCTTTAGCTGCAAGCTTACCCACCCCGAATACTATTGCCCCGGAAAGATGAGCTTTCGCTAAAACTTAACATTACAAAAGAAGCACCTATTTAGTATTCCTTAATACCGATCCGTATTTATTTTCTGTTTCCAGTTTCTAAAATCTTTAATAATTCATTTATAAGGGTGATACTTGCGATTCTTAAAAAAAATGGTGCCGACAATGGAATATCCAAACCCTGATTCGAAATCGGCAGCACTCTATCGGCGCGCACAGGACGTGCTTCCCGACGGCAATAGCCGAACCACCATTGCCCTAAAGCCCTACCCAATTTATATCGAAGAAGCATCTGGCGCAGACGTTACCGATGTCGATGGTAATCGCTTTATTGATTTCAATAATAACTACACCTCCTTGTTACATGGGCATTGCTTCGAGCCGGTGAGGAAAGCGGTTGAGGCACAAATAGTGAAAGCTACGGCCTGCTCGTTCACCACCGAGGTGGAAATTGAACTAGCAGAGCT
>CAWKZI010000417.1:0-2933 GCA_963854365.1 Gammaproteobacteria bacterium | reverse complement strand
ACCTACAGCGTAGTTCGCAATCCGCAAATTTGGACCAAAGCTAAATCGGCGCTGATACATCCACGCAGCAAAAGCTAACAAGATACAAGCAGCAAGAACTAAAGCCATTCCCATCACGCCTACCTGATTGCCCAAAACCCAGAGAAAGAATAAGGCTGAGGCGTAAAGCGGGAAGGCCATAAATTGTTTGAAAGTTTCCATCCACGCGCCTGGCTTAGGCAAATACTTGGTTAACCAAGGCATATAGGAAAGAACTAAAATTGGCAGAGCCAAGCCCAGTCCCAGAGAGACAAAAATCAACATCGCTACTGCCCAAGATTGAGTTAAAGCGAACCCCAAAGCGGGACCCATGAAAGGTGCCGTGCAAGGAGTAGCTACCGTAGTAGAAAGGACGCCAGTAAAGAATGAGCCTTTATAGCCTTTCTTTTCTGCTAGCCCACTACCCGATCCCATTAAGCCAGCACCAATTTCAAAAACCCCGGAAAGACTCAATGCCATCATAAAGAAAATATAAACCATGAGGGCTACAAACCAAGGTTGCTGGAACTGAAACGCCCAACCAATGCGTTCACCACCAGCCCGCAGTACGATAAGCACAGTTGCTAAGGCAACAAAGGATGCAATAACACCTGCAGTATAAGCTAACCCATCCATTCGTTGGCGATGGACGGACTCGCCAGCATTTTTTGCGAAGCTTAGCGCTTTCATCGACAATACCGGAAACACACACGGCATTACATTAAGGACTAATCCACCTAAGATCATCGCAGCCATGTACATCAAAATAGTACCAACGGAATTAGAGCCTGAACTAGAACCTGAGTCCTCAGAATTTACTGATGCTAGTGGCGTAATCGTGGCGACGCTTGCATCCGTGGCTGGATTCTCAAAATCATAGGCTATTCGATTACCATTGCCGTCTTCAAGAACCAAAACACCATACACATCGGTTAGATCTGCAAGCATTCTGCGTGGTTGCTGGTGAGTGATTTGCAATAGGTTTCGCTGAATGCTGACATCCCGCAATGGGCCTGGTTTGATAATTCTTCTTTGCTCAGGAAAAAAATATGCTTCGGTGTAATCGGCGAAAGCAGCATCGCTGGCTTCAAACCCCAAACTAACCCGTTCACCTGCCACCGCGATTATGGATTTCAAATCATGATCGGTAATCGGAAGAGTCTCTCTCGCACTAGCGAATATTGGGGCTGTTCCAGAATCGAGTTCTAATGAACTGGCTATCGGTAAATTTATTGAAAGCCGTTGTTCGCCTGGAATGCATATTTGATCGCAAACATTCCAAAACGCCAGCGTAGATAATTCGACAGAATCACCTGCATAATCAGCAGGGACCGTTACTGAGATAGGTAAGAGAACTTCCTTTTCATAACCAAAATTAACTAGGTCAGTGTCATAGAACGGAAGCCAATGGGGTGCCGGCCACTGTATATCCCCTATTACCGTTCCTTCGGGAGCAGTCCATTCTGACATATCTGAAGGTTCACCGCTGTCACCGCCCATCCTCCAATAAGTATGCCAGTGCTCAGCCGGGTCGAGTCTTAAGCCCAGCCAGATGGTTTCGCCGGGAACGATATTTGTTGTCTCAGACAACAATTCGACTTCTATACTGTGATCCCAAGCTTTGGTGGTTTTTTCCGATATGATGTCATAGGCGCGCCAATTACCGTCGCCATCAACAATCGATAGTAATCCATTCAACTCAGTTAGATCAGACGAAAATCTGCGGTGTTGCTCAGTGCTTATTTGTACTCTTTCGCCATCGAACATGACTTTACGAAATGGAGCGTATTTCATCACTCGCTTTTCTGTCGGGAAAAACCAAGCTTCATCTGCATCAGCAAAAAGTGCATCTTCAGCTTTAACCATGACATTCACTTTACCGTCATGAGAATTGAAGTTTGCAATAAGATTGTGTTGGTCAACTGTCAGCGGTGTCATCGCTCGAGTATCAGCGAAAGCTTGTTGCCATTTGCTATCAATTTCTGCTAATTCTGCAACTGGCAAGGAAAGGGCAAATTCTGCAGCGCCAGGTATACATATTTCTTCGCACACTTGCCAATCAATTTTTGTCTTTAAATCGAAAGTTGAACCGCTAAAGTTTTCCGGCACGGTCACGGGCAGCGGCAAAAGAACTTCACGCTCAAAAGTGAAGGTAACCAGCTCGCTACCAAGAAAAGGAGTCCATTCTGGAATAGGCCAAACTATGTCACCAACGCTGGCGCCAGCAGGTAATTGAAACTCGCTGGCTTCGGTCGCAACCCCGCTATCGCCACCAAACTTCCAATAGGTATGCCAGTGCTCTGCAGGATCCAGCCGAATGGCCAGCCACAAGGTTTCCCCAGGCACTACATTAGTAGTTTCTGAAATTAGTTCGACTTCGATTTGATCAGTCTTATGCAGCTGGCCATATAATTGACCAGAGCCGCTTCCGACCAATAAAATAAAACCGATTAAAATCAGTACCTTATGGAAATTATGTTGCATTATGACTCCAGTCATCTCAAGCCTGTGATTCTACTCGCTTGGAGCACTCGCTTGTGTGCCAAAAGGTAACAAATAAGCATTACTCTGTCATTTGATAGATTCGGCAATTTTGCACATCGCTGGACCAAAGAACGTAACTAATTGACGTTAATTTACAAAAATTTTACCTTGATAGCCTTGATTCTGAATGATTTCATGCAGTCATCCAGTATAAAAGCTGAGTATTTTATAGTTTTTCTCCACAACTAATTAAACAAAAGCTGGAAAGAAGAAAACCGTTTATAAGAACTTAATAATCTTTACTAAGCTAAACGTCATAAGAAAATCTCTTATCGGCAAAATACTTCGACAAGGTTCAAAATTGACTGCCTAAACCGATTGAATCAGTGGCAGCCGTGATCACAAAGGCGGCCGCAAATTCAACAACACTT
>CAWKZI010000416.1:0-2946 GCA_963854365.1 Gammaproteobacteria bacterium | reverse complement strand
CCAGAGAAATGCACGCTACTTCCACCAACATTGTGCGCATACCCTAAACAGACTTCTCTTTCGATCGCTTCGTCATTTTCAGTTTTTCTGAAAGACTGAGGATGTCCCTGTCGTCGACCCCAAACTAAATCTCCATTGTGTTTGTAGCCCCACTCATCGTGTTTAAAATCTCCTGCCTGAAGGTAAGGACCCTGTTCTAGCAAGACCACAGAATGACCTGCTGTAGATAGTTCTTTAGCCATCACGCCGCCAGCAGCGCCAGACCCTATAATGACAAAATCTACTGGGTCACGACTTGAGAAAGTACCTGCTTCAGCCACGGCTACTCTCCTTTATCCACATAATCAGCATCATAGTAACCATAAGGTGAAGCCCAAGCATGCCGATCTTCGAATCCAAGCAGATCAAAACCTATGTTGTCACGATTGCCTCTATATTCAGGTGAAGAAAACATGCCTGCGATGGTTAGATATCTTATAGTGCCAAAAAATTCAGTATCTTCAAATTCTAGGAGTAAGTGGTCTTGTTGAAGCTCATCCAGCTCATGAAAATAAGAGGCGGAGGGTTTCAAAGCAGTAGCAGCTTGCAATTCCCTTAATCCTTCTTGAAGTATTAGGCGTTCTTGTTCTCGACCATGACCTAATACTTGATCTATGAAATAAATAACCCCTGCCTCGGTAGCACCAGGGGTTTCGTCAGTAGGAATAATGCGTGCTGCGATTGCCGCATATTCGGTAACTTCTTCTTCCGAAAGGTTTAGAAATTCTTCTTCATTGATAACAGCCTCTTCTGCCCGGCGACAAGCAGTGAGGATCATGGGCATAGTAAGAACAAGGCAAGATCCGCGAGCTGCATCCGATGAGGCTCGCAAAAAAGCACGTCGAGATAGCTGCTTTTTCATTGATATCGTCTTTCCCCAAATAAGATACGCAGGCGTGACCCTACCCTAGAATGGATCTGAGTCTAGCATAGCGTTGCGGCTTACGGTAATTCGAAACCCGCTCAACTAATTTGGCTCTAACGCAAGAGGGAACGGGCTCTGCTTAACAATGAAGGCATAGAATCTTTGGTAGTTTCCCACATCGGATCATGGCGTTTCCCTCGCCTGTGCAACATGAGATTAAAACCGGTAATTATTGAAAATTTATAGGCTGCAAGAGCACGGTACCAATTTATATCAGGGATATCGCTACCCCATGCTTCTGTATACATTTCAATAAGCGCATCGGCTTGAGGCATGTACTGGCCGCGTTTCCAGGAATCGCTCCATGCTAGGGGATCATTAAATGTGGCAAACCAGCCAACATCGTTAAGGGTAGCTCCCACACCCACCAATTCCCAATCAATTACTGCCAGTAAGGTTCCGGTATTCGCGCCCTTATCTGCAAAGAACAGATTCGACCATTGAAAATCACCGTGAAAAATACCCATTGGTGCATCCTGTGGAATTTTTTCTAATAATAATTCACGTACAGTTGGTTGTAATTCTAGGAGTTGAGGTTCTGCAACCTTTTCAATAAAACGATCCCAGCGCGTAACGTCTTCGCTCAACGCAAGAGGCTCTCCCAAATAACTGACCTTATGCCAATCTACTTTGTGAATGGTTGCGAGCGCACTCACTGCTTGTCTCGCCATTTCCTCACGAGCAGGCTCATCCAGTTTGGTTACCCAGCCAGTTCCATCAAGCTGCACAACGTTGCCCTCTAATTGCGGCACAACGAAATAGGGGCGTCCAAACCATTCAGCCTCATCACCAGACCAACTAACCTTGCAGTGAGGCACTGTCGTCGGCAAAGCATTTAATGCAGCCACTTGGCGAAGCACGTCTGCAGTACCCTGCAATTTTACATCGGGAGGCGGAAGCCTGAGATACCATTTATCAACAGTATTTGTAGAAGAATTTTCGACTGAAAATCCATAAGCGAAACCGGCATGTCCAGGCATCTTATGAACATCACGAATCTGCAGGTCTGATCGTTGGTATTTATCCTGACAGAAAGGAACTAACCGCCGCTCGAGCTCATTTAATTCCAAGTTTTCCCCTTTAATATTTTTATTAATCTAAAAAAATGAAGCACACTATTTTTGCATATTCTCACAAGCGAAACAAGTAAGAGTGAGACATGACGCTTTTATATTCAATTATTGAGTTAGCAATATCCTGACCAAATACAACTACCACCCTCTTCCCATTGTATCGGAGGATCAGTATTAATTGCTCGAAGCCAATAGGATTCGCCCGATAATGGACTATCATCGAATTGCCAAAACACATAGATGTAGCCGTCGAACACTCCAAGAAAATGTGAATTAAGCCCCCACCATTGCCATGGAGGGATCCCATTAGTACCAGAGTCAAATTCGTTGGTGGAAGCCACGCCATGGGAAGCTGCTACTTCTATGTTGGTTTTATAAGATGTAGCCAGTAAAATCGCCTCAGAAAAATGAATACGGTCTAGATACTGGCTATAAGCAGGAATGGCCACGGATGCCAACATGCCAATAATAGCTATTGCGGTCATCAATTCGATTAAGGTAAAACCCTTTTGTTTCAGTTTTTTACGCATTCTTAACAGAGTTAGTATTGAGCACGGATTGGAATTATATAGAGCTGCGCTCCCTTTTATTAGAGAATATTGTGCATAAATGAGGAATGAGGCTCGAAACCTACCTGTAATAGGCGTATTTTAGAGCTTTACCAAGATTGAATTCTATTCACGGATTACCAGATAGAACCTCTCAGCCCTCACTTAGGTAATAAAATAGTATGCAAATTCAATCTGTAAAGTTTAGTCACCTAATTATGACTCTTATGTTTCACCTGCAGTTTTTAAGTCTAGCAGGAATTCTTGCCTCAACATCAGCCTGGGCCAATGAATTTTCCTTCGCTCTGGTTGGGGACAATCCCTATTCCAGCGCAACCTATGATAAATATATTCGATTAAT
>CAWKZI010000415.1:0-2955 GCA_963854365.1 Gammaproteobacteria bacterium | reverse complement strand
TTCTTGGGGTAGCTTCCAACAATTTACGAAGATATTCATTTTCAGTCACCAGGGCTGAAAATTGTTGCAACTTACCTGAGTCAATAAGATGCCGTTGTTTAAAGCGTGCATTTTCATCAGCCAAGTTTTGAGCAATAAAAAAATCATTGGCTAAATTGGAAATGGCGGTTGGTAAGTAGGCCAAATTCTGTATCGGGTATAGTGCTACAGTGATAGCTTGGCGAACTTCATAGAGATATTTGAAGTGAGTATCAACTACCATCAGTACTAATGATAGCTGAATAAAAAAAGCTAGCCGGACAAGCGAGCTAGGACCATGTCTAAAAAATTGTGGAGTTGTTTCCATTACATGCGCGGTGCTTCATGGACTTTAACTAGTATCCAGTTCATTGATGCCAACACTTCAATCTTGGATGCTATTAATCACTCGCAAAAATGCTAACCCCTTGATCCATATTTTCTAATGCAACACCTGAGCCTCGCGCCACACAAGTAAGAGGATCCTCAGCTATGATTACCGACAGGCCAGTTTCTTCCATTAAGAGGCGATCAATGTCATGTAGCAATGCCCCGCCGCCAGTCAATACCATTCCATTTTCTGCAATATCTGCACCAAGCTCTGGTAAAGTAAGTTCTAACGCAGATTTTACGGCACTGACAATACTATTTAAAGGATCAGCTAGAGACTCTAGAATTTCATTGCTGGAGATAGAAAAGCTGCGAGGAATTCCTTCCGCAAGGTTGCGCCCTTTAACTTCCATCTCACGCACTTCCGATCCCGGGTAAGCCGAGCCAATTTCTTTCTTAATTAATTCAGCAGTAACTTCGCCAATCAGCATGCCATAGTTGCGACGTATATAGTTGATAATAGCTTCATCAAATTTGTCACCACCTACTCGTACCGAATTTGAATACACGATTCCACCTAGTGAAATTACTCCAACATCCGTAGTGCCTCCACCAATATCAACCACCATCGAACCTGTAGGCTCTTCAATAGGCAAATTAGCACCAATAGCTGCAGCCATGGGCTCTTCAATTAATTCTACTTTACTTGCCCCGGCGCCATATGCTGCCTCTCGAATAGCGCGACGCTCCACCTGAGTAGAGCCGTAAGGAACACATATAACAATACGTGGGTTAAAAGAGAAAAGGCGAGCCGGGTTCACTTTCCTGATAAAGTGTTTTAGCATCTGTTCTGTGACAGTGAAATCAGCAATCACACCATCCTTCATTGGGCGGATGGCGGTTATGTTACCAGGGGTCCTCCCCAACATTTGCTTAGCAGCTAATCCGACTTGCTGAATTACTTTCTTACCGTTAGGGCCGCCATCTTGTCGTATTGCTACAACTGACGGTTCATTTAGTACAACTCCTTGGCCGCGAACATAAATCAGAGTGTTGGCAGTACCTAAATCAATTGCGAGATCGTTTGAAAAGTAATTCTTAAAATTAGCAATAAAGTTTGTCATGAGAGCAAAACCCGTTGGTGGCAATGGTGTTCAAAATTACACAAAAAGACTACATTTTAAAGATTATCTATAGATACTCTATAACGGCGGTTTCAAACGTAACTTTATGATACTCTATTATGTTTTTGAACGTAAGGGGTGTTAGCTGATGGCAGTGACTCTTGAAGACGTAAAACGTGTGGCAAATCTTGCTCGGATTGAAATTAGTAATGATGAAGCTCATGCTACGCTGGATCAAATAACAGGGATTTTTTCCTTAATTGAACAAATGGAGCTAGTAGATACGTCTGCAGTCATTCCTATGTCCCATGCCCAAGGTGTTGAGCAGCGATTGCGCAAAGATGAAGTAACAGAGATAGATCAGCACGAATTATTTCAATTACAGGCACCTAAAACAGAAGCTAAACTATATCTAGTGCCAAAAGTTATAGAGTGAAATTTTAAGAATAAATACGATATTTTATAATTTCTCCGTCTTACATATATACCATGTTTAATTCTAGCCTAAACCAGCTTTCCACATTACTTGCTACTAAGCAGGTATCGAGCATTGAACTAACCAGAGATTTTCTTAGAAACATTAAGATTTTAAATAAAGAATATAATGCATTCATTACAGTGAATGAAGAATTGAGTCTTGATCAGGCCCGTATTGCTGATGCAATGATTTCTTCAGGAGAAGGAAGTCCATTAACTGGAATCCCTATTGCTCATAAGGATATTTTTTGTACCAAAGGATGGCTTACTACCTGTGGGTCAAAAATGTTATCAAATTTCATTTCACCTTATGACGCACATGTAATTGAGCTTTTCAATAAGGCTGGCACAGTAAATATTGGCAAAACTAACATGGATGAATTTGCTATGGGGTCTAGTAATGAGACCTCTTTTTATGGGCCAGTTAAGAATCCGTGGGATATTTTATCAGTACCTGGAGGAAGCTCTGGAGGTTCGGCCTGCGCGGTAGCTGCACGTATGGCGCCGGCTGCTACTGGTACTGACACAGGAGGGTCTATTCGCCAACCAGCATCACTATGTGGTGTGTCTGGTATAAAACCAACTTATGGTTTGGTATCAAGATATGGAATGATTGCTTTTGCTTCAAGCCTTGATCAGGGAGGGCCAATAGCAAAATCAGCTGCAGATTTAGCATTAATGTTAAATGTTATGGTAGGTTTTGATGCTCGTGATTCAACAAGCCTGCAACATGAGAATGAAGACTATACAAGAGATTTAGAAAGGCCAATAGAAGGTCTGCGTATTGGCCTGCCAAAAGAATATTTTGCAGAAGGGTTAAGTGATGATGTATCACGTGCAGTAGATGCAGCTGTTGCAGAATATAGTAAGCTCGGCGCAAAAATCGTTGAGGTGTCACTGCCAAATACTAAACTCTCGATTCCGGTTTACTACGTGTTAGCTCCAGCAGAGGCATCAAGTAATCTCTCCCGTTTCGATGGGGTTCGTTATGGCCACCGCTCCGAAG
>CAWKZI010000414.1:0-2980 GCA_963854365.1 Gammaproteobacteria bacterium | reverse complement strand
CCTGTGGATTTAGGGGAGTCTTGGTATCTGGTGATAACACCGAATTGCTCGGTATCCACTGCAGAGATTTTTTGCCACGAACATTTGACACGGAACTCTCCAGCCATCAAAATGGCCGACTTTCTGGCAGGCAGGTCCAGAAATGACTGCGAACATGTCACTCGGCAGATCTATCCGCAAGTGCATGAGGCCCTAAAGTGGCTAGGCCAATTTGGCGATGCAAAAATGACTGGAACCGGATCCAGTATCTTTGCCCTCTTTGTTGATGAAGAAGCAGCACGGCAAAGCCTGAAGAAACTGCCAGAACATTTTAACGGATTCGTTGCCAAAGGCATAAATTCACTGGAACACAGATTTAACGAAGCTTAAAATACGCCTGCTTTTCGAACCCTCGAGCTAGTGGCTAAATAAGCAAAGTAGATCGCACAAAGAGGAAGTTCGAAAAAATTGGGGTGTCGCCAAGTGGTAAGGCACAAGGTTTTGATCCTTGCATGCGTTGGTTCGAATCCAGCCACCCCAGCCAAATTTCAAATCTAGACTATTTGTCAGAAATGTTGAATACATCCTGACCCGCCTTGACAGTAACTAATAGGTACTAAGCGTGGCTAACAATTTAATGGTCTTTACCGGTAATGCGAACCCCGCATTAGCGGATAGTATTGCTAAAAATATTGGCGTGCCTCTTGGTTATGCCAGCATCAGCAAATTTAGCGATGGTGAAATTTCAGTTGAACTGAATGAAAATGTTCGAGGCAAGGACGTCTTCATCATTCAACCAACCTGTTCACCAACAAACGACAGCATTATGGAATTGCTATTAATGGCAGATGCTTTACATCGTGCCTCAGCAAATCGCATTACCGCGGTAATTCCCTATTTTGGATATGCCAGACAAGATCGAAGAGTTAGGTCTGCTCGAGTAGCAATTAGCTCAAAGGTAGTAGCTGACATGATCAGTGCCGTTGGTGTTAATCGTGTTTTAACAGTCGATCTACACGCAGAGCAGATTCAAGGTTTTTTCAGCATACCGGTGGATAACGTCTATGGATCCCCAGTATTGACTGACGACATAGAACGCCAGAAATATGAAAATCTCATAGTGGTATCTCCAGATATCGGTGGAGTAGTAAGAGCAAGAGCTGTGGCGAAACAACTTAATTGCGAATTGGCTATAATCGACAAGCGCCGACCTTCAGCGAATGTCGCTCAAGTAATGCATATCATTGGTGATGTAAAAAATCGCAGCTGTCTGATCGTAGATGACATGGTCGACACTGCAGGCACATTGTGCAAAGCAGCTGATGCATTGAAAGAACACGGCGCCGATAAAGTAATGGCCTATTGCACTCATCCAGTGTTATCAGGACCCGCAATAGAGAATATTGAATCATCCAGTCTAGACTCACTTGTAGTGACAGATACGATTCCATTAAGTGAAGCCGCATTAAATTGTGGTCGAATTCGACAATTATCGATGGCCAAGCTACTGGCTGAATCAATTCGCCGAGTAAGCAACGAAGAATCCATTAGTGCGATGTTTGATAATACTTAAATCATTTTTCTAATTTAAGCGTTTAGTAAACAGCTCACGGATAACCAGAGGAACAGAAAAATCTGCAACCTCATTTTATAAACCCTGTAATTAGCCGGTCGCAAGCGAATTACAGTCTAATTGGAGAAGACTTATGTCTACTGCTGAATTTGAACTAAATTGCTCAGTTCGAACGGATCTAGGGAAAGGTGCGAGCCGCCGCCTGCGCCGCTTGAACAACGACATACCCGCCGTACTTTACGGCGCTGGTAAAGACCCAGTTTCATTAACTATTGCTCATAAAGATATAATCAAGGCAACTGAAAACGAAGCATTCTTTTCACACATTATTACTCTTAATGTTGGTAGCAAGAAAGAGCAGGCCGTTATTAAGGCGTTGCAACGTCACCCTGCTAAACCCTTTATCATGCATGCGGATTTCCTAAGAGTAAGCGCGAAGCAAGCCATCGTAGTTAAAGTTCCAATTCACTTTCTCAACGAAGACAAGTGTGTGGGCGTGAAGATAGGTGGTGGTAGTATTCTTAAAACTTTGAATGAAATCGAAGTATCTTGCCTACCGGCAGATCTCCCTGAATTTGTTGAAATCGATATGATCGAAGTTGATGTTGGCGAATCAATTCATCTTTCTGCTATTTCTCTTCCTAAAGGTGTAACCAGTGTAGCACTTAGTCATGGCGATGAGAGCGACCTATCCGTAGCAACAGTTGCAGCGCAGAAAGCTGAAATGGAGGAAGAAGGTATCAGCACAGAAGATAGCGCAGCTGACGATTCTGGTGATGGTGATGGTGATGCTGATGCAGGTGGAGAGAGCGATAACGATTCTTAGGCTTACTCAGATAGCCAGGTAGCTACTCAAATCGGGTAAAAATCATGCCAGGCAATTCCTTAAAACTCATAGTGGGCCTGGGTAATCCAGGCCCACAACATGATTCCAATCGTCACAATGCGGGCGTAATTTTCCTCCATAATCTCTGCAATAGCTATGGTGGAGCTTTGCGTGGTGAAAGCAAATTTTTCGGTGAGTGCGGCAGCATTAGCATTGCTGGGCAAGATATCAAAGTAATTTTCCCTACTACTTTTATGAACAACAGCGGTAAAGCTGTTGCTGCGATTTGTAATTTCTTTAAGATCGAGCCAAAAGATATGCTAGTCGCCTACGATGAGATCGATTTTGAAGTGGGTGTGACCCGCTTCAAGGAAGGTGGAGGTCATGGTGGACATAACGGCATACGCGATATCATCAGCTCAATTGGTGGCAAGCGCGATTTTTATCGCTTAAGAATTGGTGTCGGGCATCCCGGTCACAAATCTATGGTTGCTAATTATGTCTTAAGCGATCCGTCGCGATCTGAATCAGATCTTATTATGGCTGATGTTGAAGACGCGATTCGAGTAATGCCACTCGCAGCAGTAGGTGACTGGGAAGAA
>CAWKZI010000413.1:0-2987 GCA_963854365.1 Gammaproteobacteria bacterium | reverse complement strand
TTTATTTTGTCCCGCGTTCTTAATGCTTGACTCAACCGCTTGGGGATCTATATCAACTCCAACTACATGACCAGCTCCTAGTTTCAGTGCCGCAATAGCTAATATGCCGGATCCACAACCGTAATCAAGCACTTGCTCGCCGCCCTGTAAATTTTCATCAAGCCACGCAAGACATAGCTCGGTAGTTGGGTGACTGCCAGTACCAAAAGCCAGTCCTGGGTCAAGCATAAGATTAATGGCTGTAGGGTCAGGTATTTGATGCCAACTAGGGACTATCCATAGTCTTGAAGATATTTTAATGGGCCCAAATTGTGACTGTGTGAGACGCACCCAATCCTGATCTTCAATTTTCTTAATCCTGTAGACGGGCAAACAAGGCAATTGAGCATTTTGTACTACAGTTTGCATAATCGCCGTCACGTCTACAGTTTCTTCAAAGAGAGCGGTTATCTCTACGTTAGACCAGGTGGTTTTTGGCGTATCATCAAACTGCTCAAATAATGGCTGCTCATCCTGCGTTCCTGCATCCGCATCGTGAGTATCTACTGACAAAGCACCTAATTCAATTAATAAATTATTCAGTGCCTCAGTATGAGCAGAGCTAGTTTCAATGATGAGCGCTGTCCAAAACATACTAAAGTATGGATAAATTAAGTTTAACTAAACCATACTTGCTTAACATATTATGTGTATTTTTTATTGCGTTTATTTTGTTTGTTACAGCAGGCCAGATAATAAATTACAAATGCGATGATTTCTTACCCTTGCTTGTTGTGCTGCGCCAGCAATTGTTCAAGATAATGAATGGTAATCCCACCATGCAAAAATCCTGCATCATGCAATAAATCAAGATGCAACGGAATATTGGTCTTAATCCCTTCAACCACCATTTCTGATAATGCTATTCGCATACGTGCTATAGCCTGATCTCGATTCTCACCATAGGCAATTACTTTTCCTATTAAAGAATCATAATAAGGCGGTACCGTATAATTATGATAAACATGAGAATCAACCCTTATACCAGGGCCACCTGGTGCATGATACCGAGTAATTTGGCCGGCAGATGGGGTAAGCTTATAAGGATCTTCGGCATTAATTCGGCACTCTATCGCATGCCCTTTAGGCTCAATATCTTTCTGACGAATATTTAATTTCTCGCCAGCTGCAACACGAATTTGTTGCTGTACCAAATCAATTCCGGTAACTGCTTCGGTGATAGTGTGCTCTACCTGCAGACGCGTATTCATTTCAATAAAATAATATTCTTGATTCTCGTATAAGAATTCAAACGTACCTACGCCACGATACCCAATACGACGACACGCATCGACACAACGAGAGCCTATTTTGTCCCTCATTCTAGAATTAAGATCAAGCGCCGGCGCTTCCTCAATAATCTTCTGATTACGTCTCTGAACTGAGCAATCCCTTTCTCCTAAATAGATAGCATTTTTATGCTCATCAACTAGAACCTGGAACTCAATGTGCCGAGGGTTTTCCATAAATTTTTCTGCATACAGCATAGGATTACCAAAAGCAGCCTGTGCTTCATTCCGGGTCACAATTACTGCATTAGATAATGCGGCCTCTGTATGCACCACCCGCATCCCACGTCCGCCTCCTCCACCAGATGCTTTAATGATTACCGGATAACCTATGGCACGAACTATTTCTTTTATTTCCTCGGGGGACTCAGGTAAAGCGCCATCGGAGCCAGGAACACAGGGTACCTTGGCTTCTCTCATGGCATTTTTAGCATTAACCTTATCGCCCATAAGTCGAATAGTTTCAGGACGGGGGCCAATAAATACAAAACCGCTTTTTTCTACCCGTTCAGCGAAATCAGCATTCTCTGCAAGGAACCCGTACCCAGGATGAATTGCTGCAGAATCTGTTACTTCTGCTGCGCTTATAATTGCAGGTATATTAAGATAACTTAGATTAGATGGTGCCGGCCCGATACAAACTGACTCGTCAGCTAGTTTTACATATTTTGCTTCAGCATCTGCTTCAGAATGTACTGCAACTGTTTTAATGCCCATCTCACGACAGGCACGCTGAATTCGCAAAGCAATCTCACCTCGATTGGCTATAAGTATTTTTTCAAACATATCTGTCTAGGTAAGTCCTATTCTGAATGATGAGGGTACAAATTGCCTTTTAACCCGGCAACCCTCAAAGGCAATGATCAAGTAAACATCATTCAATAATGAATAATGCCTCTCCGTATTCAACCGGCTGACCATTCTCAATCAAAATTGCTTTGATAATCCCATCCTTATCAGCTTCAATTTCGTTAAGAAGTTTCATCGCCTCAATAATGCACAAAGTTTCTCCCGCTTTAACCGTTTGTCCCACTTTTACAAATGGATCGCTCCCAGGTGAAGACGTACGGTAGAAAGTTCCAACCATAGGGGAATTAACCATATGACCAGCCGGTAGAGCCTCTTTAACTTTGTCCAAAATATTGGTTTCTGGCACTGAGATCACAGCTGGTGCTGCAACTGCCGGTACGGCAAGCTGAGTCGGTATTCCGGTTCCTGATTTACTGATTCGAACCCTTTCTTCTCCTTCAGTTATTTCTAACTCGGAGATACTTGATTCTTCAACTAAATCAATTAATTTCTTAAGCTTTCTTAAATCCAAAATAGCCCTCCCGGGGCAGTGTTCTATTTATGGTATTTGACCCTAAACATACTTTTATTCTTTTAAGTGTTTTAAACACGCACAATTTTCATGTTTGTTTCAATGGCGCCCTATTTGGCCCCTAGATATTTTTTTATTTCAATACAAATATCTAGGTCACAATTAACGAACATGTATTGCATACTCGAATGCCAAGTAATAGCTTCTGGCGCCCAAGCCACTAATAACACCTAGTGCAAGAGAAGAAAAGTACGATTCCCGGCGAAATGTTTCACGTGCAAAAATATTTGTAAGATGAACCTCAATAAATGGCAGGCGAGCTGCCGACAAAGCGTCAC
>CAWKZI010000412.1:0-3000 GCA_963854365.1 Gammaproteobacteria bacterium | reverse complement strand
TAAGGCAAAATCCACCAAACTACCTGACTGAGCAGCCGCGTGAGGAGTGAAATTCTATGAAAGATTATGAAGAGTTGTTTGTTGCGCTGCGACGAATTACCCGAGCCATCGATTTGCACTCAAAGAAGTTGCAACGAGAAACGGGACTCACAACTTCGCAATTATTGTTGCTAGAAGCCGTCGTGAAACTGGACACATCTACGCCCAGCAATATAGCCAAAGAAGTTCAGCTTTCACAGGCCACGGTGACTAATCTTGTCGACAGAATGGAGCGCAACGAGTTAGTCCTTAGGCAGAAATCCACCGCGGATAAGCGCGTGGTAGAAGTACAGCTAACTGAAAAGGGAAGGCAAATGGTAAAACGGGCACCTGAGCCATTGCAGGCCGGGTTTCTTAGGGAGTACCGTAAGCTTCAGCGCTGGGAACAACATCAACTTATAGCTTCCATGCAAAAAGTCGCAGCGCTAATGGACGCTGAAGATATCGATGCGTCTCCTATTTTGACTACAGGTGAGGTGAGTGGATGTTAGTAGTGGTTTTTTTGGTGAATGGTAGCGACAGACTCTCTCTTACTGACACCTAGGAATGAACGTGAGGTTTCGCGACAACCTGTTTCAGTTACGGTAGAAGATGTAACAATTCAAACGATCATAAAAAAGTAATTTTATTACAATATTGATCCTGTTAAAAAGATCAGAGCTCGCTACTATCGTTAATAAGGTAACTTCACTGCCAGGTTAGGTGTTGAAGTTTCCGTCTCAGCCGAAATTCAGACTAAGTCTAAAGATAGTTTTAATGAAGTGCTGCAGCGAACAGGTTCGATGTGCAAAGTTAGCAGAACTATAAGACGAAGCGATGGTCCAGTATGTTCCTGTTGAAAATTTTAAGAAAATATATTATGCGTGAGAGTGACAAGGAAAGCCGCTAAACCTGCTCCTCTTAAAAGGTGAATTATATGAAATTACAACAATCGGTTAGTGGTACTTATTACTATACGAAAGGAAGCGGAGCGCCTTTGGTTTTGCTGCATGGATTCCCTGACTGTGCAGAGAACTTTAAACATCAATTGGATTATTTTTCAGATAAGGGATTTGAAGTTTTCTGCCCTTTTATGCCGGGTTACCATCCACAGGACCAAGGATTATCATCATATGAGAGCATAAGAATCTCATTGGAGATTATTAATTTTATTAAAGACATAACTAAAGATTCTATAACACTTCTAGGCCATGACTGGGGGGCATCTGCGGCTTATGGAGTAGCCACTTTAGAACCAAGTATGGTAGAAAACTTAATCACTATTTCAGTGCCTCACGGCGGCAATTTAATTAATGCGATCTTAATGGATGGAGATCAACAACGAAAATCTTGGTACATGTTTTATTTTCAATTGGAGTTAGCTGATTTAGCAGTTCCTTTAAATGATTTTGAATTTATTAGAAGGCTTTGGAGAGAGTGGTCTCCAAATTGGCCTGAATATAAAGAATATTCAAAAAGCACGATTGACGTATTGTCAAAGGAAGGTGTTTTGAATCGCGCTCTTGGGTATTACAGAAGTACGTTCCAAGTTGCTTTGCAACAAACAGAATTGAATGAAGAACAAATGGCGCTTCGAGAAAAGAAAATTGCTTGCCCTTCTCTCTATTTACATGGCCGGAATGATGGTTGTATCGGAAGTGAGTTAGCTCAAGGTATGGGAGATCATTTTGAGAACTTAACCATAAAGATTTTAGAAGATTGTGGTCATTTTCTTCATATAGAGAAGCATCAAGAGGTAAACGACCTTATTCATGAATTCTTAGTCCCTAAATATACATAAGGGTTTAGCCAATAGCTTCATGCATCTCCTTTAAATCATCAAAGGTCATCGTTCCCTCAATTTCATTATTCTCATCTAGAAGTTCATAGATTGGATCGTTATTATATGGCCGTAAGCTAAAAAGAATAATAACATCTTCATCGCCACCTCCTTCCCGATGAGGTTTGATATCTGGAATCCCCGCCTTGTATGTGCCAGCAGGCCTGACGTCTGTAAGCTCTCCTTCGGGGCTATATATCCGATGCTCTCCTTGCAACACAAAAGTATTGAAGTTCGCTGTATGCCTGTGAAGTTTAATTTTCTCATTCGCAGAAAATTTAAAAAGTACGTCTACAATTTTCGCTGTGTCGTCAATATTTAAAATTGACAACCAGGTGTGGTCCACACCTGGAAGTGGTTGCCAATTAACTTTTGCCTCGTCGAATGCATGCATGCTGTTCATAATTAATTTTATTCCTCAAAATTACGCGATACAGACTAAAATATTAATAAGCTTGTTAGCAGTATAGCGGTTTGTTCTATAGCAATAACAGAAGTATTTCTTGATTTTATAGACCGTACAGTCTAAATACTCACCTCAGGAGAGAGCGTTCTTTCGCTCCAGATTCTTTTCCATCTAAGAAGCTTTATCGTATTCTTTTTGGGATGCTTGTGCGGCCTAATTTTGCCAAAGTAAAATTTCTGAGACTCCTAACCCCACAAAAGAACCGATCATGGACCCTATCAAAGCCATAATGATTGCAACCGGCACCAGCTCTCGTCCATAGGCCGCCCCAACAACAGCTGCAGATGGAGCGCTACCTATATTGGCGATCGAAGCAATACCCACTAGAAGTATATTAACGCGAAGCAAGCGAGCTAGAAGTAACAGTATTGAGCCATGAATCAGCAAAATGATAAACCCGGAAAGTATATACATGGGAGCCTCAATTATTGCACCTAGGCTTACTTCTGCACCGATTAGAGCAACAATCACATACAACATAATTCCTGAAACTTCATCACTAGCGGGAACTTTCCCCAAAGCTGTAGGAGCTGCTAACATTCCCATAACCGAAGAAATAAGTATGACCCATATCATCTTATTGAAAATTCCTGCAGAGGCTATAAATATAGCAAGATGATTACTAACAGTAGAGACCATCAGAGATAAGCCAATTACCAGAATTAGAGACGGCATA
>CAWKZI010000411.1:0-3003 GCA_963854365.1 Gammaproteobacteria bacterium | reverse complement strand
TGGATGAGGCACAAAAAACTGGGGCGGTCATGCTTTTTGGAGAAAAATATGGCGATGAAGTTCGTGTGCTGAAAATTGGTTCTTCACAGGAGTTATGCGGAGGAACACATGTTAATCGCACAGGGGACATTGGTCTATTTAAAATTCGGATGCAAAGTGGAGTAGCTGCCGGCATCCGGAGAATTGAGGCTGTCACAGGAGACACGGCGCTGTCTTATGTACAACAGAATGAAATGTATTTAACGGAAGTTGCCAAAGCGTTAAAAACACAACCGGAAGATGCAACACAAAAATTATCTCAGCTAAATGACAGTATCCGACGCCTTGAAAAAGACTTGTCACTATTGAAGTCAAAGCTTGCCGGTTCGCAGGGGGATGACCTTATTAAGCAGGTGCGAGAGGTTAAAGGCATTAAGGTATTGGTTTCCAGTTTAGAGAGTGTAGATATAAAAACAATGCGTGAAATTTTAGATCGACTCAAGGGGAAACTAAAAACATGTATTGTAGTATTTGGAACAGAGAGCGCCGGCAAGGTAAAATTAATTGCGGGGGTTACAGAAGACCTTACGACAAAAATAAAGGCAGGAGAGCTTGTAAACTTTGTAGCGATGCAAGTAGGAGGCAAAGGTGGCGGGCGGGCTGATATAGCACAAGCAGGAGGAACAGAACCTGAAAACTTGGAAAAAGCACTGAACAGTGTTTTAGACTGGGTTGAGCAAAAGTTATAGAAATTTTAATTAATGCACCTTATATACTAATCTTATGACAATCAAACATTCCCGTTTATTAATTCTTGGTTCCGGGCCTGCCGGTTATACCGCAGCTGTTTATGCTGCGCGCGCCAATCTAAGTCCTGTTGTTATTACCGGATTAGCTCAGGGTGGACAGCTAATGACTACCACCGATGTTGATAATTGGCCTGCTGATGCAATGGGCGTGCAGGGCCCAGAGCTAATGGAGCGTTTCCAGAAACATGCAGAGCGTTTTAATACAGAAATTATTTTCGACCATATTCATACTGTTAGTCTTTCAGACAAACCTATTACTATGATTGGTGATCAGGGAACCTATACTTGCGATGCATTAATTATTGCAACCGGTGCGTCAGCCCAATACTTAGGTTTACCTTCAGAAGAAGCATTCATGGGGAAAGGAGTTTCTGCCTGTGCAACCTGTGACGGTTTTTTTTACAAAGGCGAGGATGTGGCGGTCATTGGTGGGGGAAACACGGCAGTGGAAGAGGCGCTATATCTTTCAAATATTGCACGCCAGGTTACGTTGGTGCATCGGAGAGAAACATTCCGCTCAGAAAAGATTCTTATAGATAAGCTGATGGAGAGGGTAGAAAACGGTAATGTGAGGCTTGAGCTAAACTGTGTTTTAGATGAAGTCCTTGGCGACAATTCTGGTGTGACAGGAATGCGCATAAAAAATACTCAGGATAATTCTACAAAAGATTTGGAGTTACATGGAGTATTTATTGCTATTGGCCACAAACCGAATACCGACATTTTTCAGGGGCAGCTCGAAATGAAAAATGGTTACATCATTACGCATTGTGGCAACGAGGGAAATGCAACTGCTACCAGTATTCCTGGTGTGTTTGCAGCAGGTGACGTACAGGATCATATATATCGTCAGGCAGTGACTAGTGCGAGTACTGGGTGTATGGCCGCACTTGATGCAGAAAAATATCTTGATGACTTGAGCTAGCTAAATAAGGCCAGAGTTTCATATGAAACCACGCGACAAGACTCCTGTGGACGGAAGTGATGAAGCCTCATTATTTCGAGATGCCGTTCGGGACGTAGAGCCAATGCCGGCAGCTGACAAGGCAATTCATTCTCGTAAGCTTCCACGACCCAACATTCAACAACGAAGCATATCAACACCGGACAATTCGTTTGCCAACTATAGCTCGGCATCAGAAATGGAACCAGGTGGCGAACATTCTTTTTTACGCTCTGGGGTATCCCGAAAGACTTTAAAGCAACTCCGGAGAGGTTATTGGAATACTGATGATCAGTTAGACCTACACGGATTTACCAGAGACGAAGCGTTACGGGAGCTGGACGAATTTCTTAATACTTGTAGCATGAGAGGATTTCGCTGCGTGCAGATAATACATGGAAAAGGGCTGAACTCAAAAAACCAAGAGCCGGTATTAAAAACTCTGGTTTGGAATCAGCTTAAACTATACAGTTATGTTCTGGCTTTTTGTCAGGCGGGTCCGGCTGATGGCGGTAGTGGCGCGGCAGTGGTGTTGTTCAAAGTATCTGCAACAAAGAGAACAAGGTAAGTTTTATTAAATAGTCATAACTTACAGATTTTGTAATTTTTTTAAATCTTCTATTACTTCTATCGAATTACGTGAAGTGCTAGCAGATAAATAAATTTTTGCGATCTTTCCATCTGGGTCAATTAGAAATGTGTTTCGTTTGGCAAATTTTATGATTACAAGATTTAACAGGGAATCGTATTGAGCGGCGGTTTCGCCATTGTTATCAGCGAGAAGTGGAAACGGAAGATTATATTCCTTAGCAAATTTAGCGTGACTGGTAGTATTGTCTACACTTATGCCAACCACGTTAGCACCTAAGGCCTCAAGTTTGTGGAGATCATCACGAAACTTACATGCCTGTTCTGTACAGCCCGGGGTATCATCCTTAGGATAAAAATAAAGTGCTAGCCATTTCCCACGGAAATTATTTAATGTATGGATTTTACCGTTTTGGTCTGGTAGTTTAAAGTTTGGCGCAGGTTGCCCAACTTCAGGGACATCAGCTTGTGCAACCTGGCTTGAGAAAAACATAATTACTCCTGTTAATGTTGCAGCTATTGCCAACCATCTCATGGCATATCCCCTTTGTATATATTGGGCAAACTATGCTCTGTACTTTAAGATATAACAATAGTCCCTGACAAGCTATTAATCTAGCGGGTCAGCTACTCAATTCTTTCTTCCGAGAGGTTTTAACGTAAAATGCAGAAAGCCTTGGTAGC
>CAWKZI010000410.1:0-3012 GCA_963854365.1 Gammaproteobacteria bacterium | reverse complement strand
TTTTGCTTTCAAGAGGTCTTTGGCTCGTTATAATGGCGAAGCATATTCACACATGCTTATTGAATGCCCGCTCCATTAAAGAAATTGCTGAGCTTGAGTTTGGATGAGAGGAAACGTTTCACAAAAATGACTAATAACGGCGCTTAACGGTCATTTAAAAAGTCTTAGCATATGATTCAGAGCTTCAAATCTAAATACTGATAGCCTGCGTATAGCTGAGAAGCTGAAGAGAAAATTTTATGCCACATGATCACGACGACCATGATCACAATTACACACAACCGCCATCTGATCTCGAGCTGCGAGTTAAAGCCCTGGAAAGCTTATTGTTAGAAAAAGGTCTGGTGAAAGCGGATGCATTAAATACAATTATTGATACTTATGAAACTAAAATTGGTCCTCGCAATGGAGCCCGTGTTGTTGCCAAAGCCTGGGTTGATGGCGATTTTAAAAAGGCACTAATAGAAGATGCTGGGGCTGCTGTTGCAGCTTTGGGTTATGCCGGAAGACAGGGAGAACAGTTGCAAGCAGTGGAGAACACTCCCGAAACTCACAACCTTGTCGTTTGTACACTTTGTTCGTGCTACCCCTGGACAGTGTTGGGACTGCCTCCAGCCTGGTACAAATCTGCTCCTTATCGTTCTAGGGCGGTTAGCGAGCCCCGCTCAGTGATGGAGGAGTTTGGTACCGAGCTAGATCCAAATATAAAAATAAGAGTATGGGATTCTACTTCAGAGCTGCGTTATTTGGTTCTTCCTATGCAGCCTTTGGGCACTGAGAATTGGAGTGAGGATAAGCTGTCGGCGCTAGTAAGTCGAAATTCAATGATCGGGGTGGAATTGGCAAGAAATCCTGAGGACATAAATTAATGAATGGTGGTCATGATCTAGGTGGTAGGCAAGGTCTTGGCTCTATAGCGCCAGAAGCTGAAGATCTAGAACCGGTATTTCATTCAGAATGGGAGCGTAGAGTTTTTGCTCTAACCTTGGCAACTGGCATGCTAGGGAAGTGGAATATAGATGAATCAAGGAGTGCTCGAGAGCGGCAGCATCCTGCAGTTTACTTGCAAAATAGTTACTATGAAAACTGGTTAGAGGGCTTGGAAAAACTCCTCGTTGAAAAAGGCTTATTGGCGGCGGATGAACTCTTATATAAAGAAGTTTCTGTTGCTGGTGCTGCACCGGAGTTACGAATCCCTGATGCGGAAGCGGTGCTAAAAATTTTGCAAAGTAGTGGATCCTCTACAATAGAATGCGAAGCCGCACCACTTTTCAACATTGGAGATCGGGTTAAGGTAAGAAAACAGTATTCTTCAGGACACTCACGAGCACCTTCTTATGCGCAAGGTGCGATTGGAAAAGTCATTAGGCACAACGGCTGCCATTTATACCCAGATAAGGTATCTCAAGGCAGAACTATTGGGGAACACCTGTATACAGTATTATTTACCAATCAATCTCTTTGGGGAAAGACAGAAGAAAACGCAGAAGTTTGCATCGACCTCTGGCAACCTTATTTAAGTATTGCAGCGAAAGAATCAGGCTAATGGAGGAATTCCCCTTTCAACCAAGAGACGAGGACGGCCCGGTGTTTAGCCAACCATGGGAAGCACAAGCTTTTAGTCTGGTGCTAGCTTTATATGAACAGGGTGTTTTCAGCTGGCAAGAATGGGCTGCGACACTCAGTCAGCAAATAGAGTTTGCGCAAAAGAATGGGGATCCTGATTTGGGGAATACTTACTATCAGCATTGGTTAAAAGCGCTGGAACAACTTAGCAAGGAAAAAGGTTTGTCGACTGACATCGAGCTTTCTGCTCGTGCTGAGCAATGGCGGCAGGTCTATCTTAATACTCCTCACGGTCACCCAATCGAATTGAAGTGAATTGTTGAACTTGGTTGAAACAAACTCTCTTTTAATGTTGAAGATCTCAATCTTTGAATTTTCAGGTCCGCTTGATAATTTTCAGACCGAATTCGAAGTAGATAACTAAAAAGCCCAATGCGGCAATACCATTGAGAAAATAGATTGATACGTCTCCAGGAATGACATAACTAAAGAGGCTAGAGGGTGTCAAAAAGTAAGATAAGGCTAAAATAAAGCCAATCACCTATATATGTTCGACTTAAAGCGTATAACAGAATAATGGATGATCCACAGAACCCATTAGTTAGTGGTCGGATACCACCTTGGGCGTTTGTATTCTATTCCGCTGCCACTCAGCTCTGCTTCGAAGGCATCGAGACTTTGCTTCACTGTCAAGCCGCCAGGTAGGAGAGATCTCTCAAAGTCAGGATTTGCTATGCTTCGAGCCCATTCCTGATCATAGTGATAGGTATAGACCAACTCCGGATCGAGCAATTTTGTGCATTCTGCTGCCGCGACTGGAGTCATTCGCTCCCGCGGTATATTCAGCGGAACAAAGGCGACATCGATTCCGCGTAATGCCTTCACTTCGTTCACACATTCGGTTACTCCGCCAAAAAACAATTTTTTCCCACCCAAGGTAATAACGTAGCCATTAGCATCCCCTTTTGGATGTTCCGGTGCTCCGAGGATAATGTCGTAAGCTGCTACTGCTTTAATAGTGACACCTGCTACTTTAAGTGTTTCGCCATTTGCCATAACAATGCCATCGGGAATTTGTTCCTCGCCATTAGCAGCCATAATAATGCTAGTCATAGGTGTGCGTAATTGGGCAATTGCATCAGGGTCCAAATGATGCCCAGGATTGTCTGTAACCAAAATTAAATCTGCTTTCTTAGCGGATGAGAGCCCGCTAATGCTCCATGGGTCAACCTGGATAACCAAATTTTGATATTCGAGTTGTACACTCGAGTGAACCAGTGGCGTAATAGTAATTGGGCCATCTGCAGCGGGGTAAATGTCGGCTGCAAGTGCTAGTTGACTGCAACAGAGAAGCAAAAATGTTGTGGGCGCTGCTTTGCTAGAAAAATGAGGTCGAAAAGTGGTATAGAGATTAGCAAAGAACATGAGCTGAATTTTGAGAGAATT
>CAWKZI010000409.1:0-3014 GCA_963854365.1 Gammaproteobacteria bacterium | reverse complement strand
CTCATTGGAGCTTTTAGTGCAGGAGACTCCATACCAATCGGTGTTAAAGTCGTGGATCAGCTCAAAGATGTTGCTGGTAATTCATTAGCTGGCTTAAGAAGTATAAAAGTGACACCTTTGGCAGCAGGTCCCAGTCTCGTATTTGCCGAACGCTTTGCACCCGAAACTCCAGGACTCGAAAGGGAATGCCCTGAAGAAACAGCGCAGGCAATCTTGCTGACATGGGAAGGTGGGGTTACAGGCCCCCAAGGTGCTGATCTTGCCGATGCCCAACGAACAGCCGTGTCGGTCGTCCTTGCAAACAATGATCGCGTGAATCCACTCTCGCTCGGCGATGATGACCCGGATAATCATGTCATCGCATGTATCGCGGAAACCAGCCCAGCGGTTTCAATAAATGTACTAGCAGGATTCTTTTATGATCCAGGTGATGACTCTAACCCGGCGACTAGTATCGATATAGTTGAAGGAAGGTTATAAGCTTTATCAGAATCCGCGTAGATTAATTATGAACAAACTACTAACAACAATAACCCTACTCTGCTTTTCTGTTGGATTCAGTGCGACCACGTTCGCTGCTACTGGTGAATCCATACTTTCTATGAAAGAGCGATCAGAGACCATCGATCGATTATTAACAGTGCGGCTGGAAACCTTACCGGCGAAACTTATGCGCCGAGAAGGCATAGATATGTGGGTTCTTGTTGCTCGGGAGTACAATGAAGATCCTGTAGTAATGACGATGCTGCCTGGTGATGCCCATTCGGCTCGACGACGCACCATCTTGGTATTTGTGGACGAAGGAACCGATGGGGTAAAGGGTTACGCTGTGTCTCGCTACGCAGTAGGTGACTATTTTCGGGCCAGATGGGACCTTGACGAACAAACTAATCAATGGCAGGCATTAGCAGACCTTATTACAGAAAAGAATCCGACCACCATCGGAATTAACGTCTCTTCTGACTTTGCATTAGCGGATGGTCTTACTCATGGCGAATATGAAGGGCTGTTCGGCGCGCTGTCGGACGAGCAAGAATCCAGAATTGTTTCTGCAGAAAAACTTGCAATCGCTTGGCTTGAGACTCGAACTGAAGAAGAAATGGAACTCTATCCGTCTATCGTTGAAATTGCGCATAACATTATTGCTGAGGGCTTTTCTAATAATATCATTACACCAGGAGAGACAACGACGGAAGAAGTCAAATGGTGGTATCGTGACCGTATTCGTGAACTGCGCCTGTTAGCCTGGTTTCATCCTTCAGTAAGTATTCAGAGAGAGCAGCAAAATACCGAACTACAAGGAGTAATTCTGCCTGGCGATTTATTGCATGTTGACTTTGGGATTACTTATTTGCGGCTCAACACAGACACGCAACAACATGCCTATGTTTTAAATCATGGCGAATCAGAAGCTCCATCCGGACTTAGAGCAGGACTAGCAACCAGTAATCGCTTACAAGACATCCTTACAGAAAATTTTGTTCTTGGCCGCACTGGCAATGAAATCTTAAGAAGCGCAAGAGCACAAGGAATCGAAGAAGATATTCGGCCTTCTATTTATACTCATCCTATTGGGTACCATGGACATGGAGCAGGCCCAACTATTGGCATGTGGGATAACCAGGAGGACACTGTGGGAAGAGGTGATTATCCGCTTTACGAAAACACTGCCCATTCTATTGAGTTAAATTCGACAGTGAGTATCCCCGAATGGGGCGGGCAAGATGTGCGCTTTAAGTTGGAAGAGGATGCTTTCTTTGATGGTAAAAACACTTACTATATAGATGGAAGGCAAGAAGAACTGATCCTTATCTCGAGTGATTAGATTATTGCCCAGATGAATGTTGACGAATTGATTGAAAAATTTCAAGCTGAAGGCAGCCAGAAATAAATCCTAGCTGCATTCTGCATGTAAACTAACGACCTATTGCCTTTTCACTTCAGCCCTATTAGTGGTTAATTCCCCATCAAGATTAACAGTATATTCGTAAACCATCGAATTCGAATCACTGGAATCTATAGTCCACCTCATGCTGTTCACAAAGTCATGACTATCACGCATTAGAGGCGAGCGGGATCCATCAAAAGATAAAGCGACAACCCGGTCAGTCGCCTCGCTCACCGTAAAAACAGGTTCGGTACCTAGCGCACAATAGTGCTTCACCACCAACTCTCCTTCTTCGTCACTATAGGTCGTAAACATCCCAACGCCGTCCTCGACTACAGACTCCATAATCGTGCTACCACCTGAAACGAGCGTCCATTCGTAAGAAACATCGATTACATCACCGGTAAGTGATTGCGTTAACTGGCCCTCCCATTTTCCCAATTTTTTCTTTATTTGCTCAAAAGCCGCACTCGATTCCACTTGTGGCATCTCGACACCGCCGATTATAACCGGAGCATCGGCTGCGATAACGGTTTGCACATTGAACAGCATCACTGATCCCGCCATTATGGCACTAACTTTATTCATAATTTTCCCCTTTTATAGATGATTATTTATGATTACCTTTTTAACGGTAATTTCGCTAAATTTCTACCTTAGATTTAATCACGCCAGTTATGCCAACCGTCCTCATAGGCTAACGCTTCAAGAGTAGTCCAATATTCGCGTTCAAGGGCAATAGAACTTCTGCCAGATTCCGAACTGATATGCCGCTGCTCGAGGCAGTCTTTAAGCATTATTCAGTTTCACACTCGTCCGGTTACGAAGATAAAGATTTCTACCTTCCTATTGCCTACCCCATTTCACT
Source organism: Gammaproteobacteria bacterium (assembly GCA_963854365.1). Classification (GTDB taxonomy): domain Bacteria; phylum Pseudomonadota; class Gammaproteobacteria; order Pseudomonadales; family Pseudohongiellaceae; genus UBA9145. The sequence goes on along the minus strand of CAWKZI010000409.1, from coordinate 258 downwards.
CGACCACATCCACTCGCACGTAACCGTTGGTCCAGCAACAATAGAACTCGAAACCATAAGTTGGTTCAGCAGGCCGTTCAGTATCATTGATTGCTTGAATTCGTACGATATAAGAACCGGGTTTATCGAAGGTAGCGGTAGTAGTGGCAACAGCTGCTGCCCTATCCAAACGCATTTCTGCCTGGCCAAACTCAACGGCTCCCGGCCCCTGGTGCAGCGTCCAGCTTAACCAGGTGCCGGCTTCGGGATGAGAGATGC
>CAWKZI010000408.1:0-3015 GCA_963854365.1 Gammaproteobacteria bacterium | reverse complement strand
TCTATGGGACTGAAATCGCCAGAGGCCTCGACGTTCTATCTCTTGTCCCCAGTGACTATTTGACCGCAAATGAAATTGCAGCAGCGTCGCTGCTGGCTCCTGACTCAGTTGTTAATGCTCAACAACAGAAACGTCATAGCTGGCCAGCAGAACCAGTGGTAGCAAGGGCCTATGTTGATCAACTACGCCGAGGAAATTCTGTTGAAGGTTCTCAATTACAAGAAATTGGTCAGCTTATAACGCAAGCCGAGAATGCTCTTGCAAATAACAATGGAGGTTCACAAACAATAACTTCAGAACAACTTAGAGCCATAGCTAGTGAATTAAGTGCTAGCGCTTCGAGCACGCGAAATTCCAGTAATGGAAGCCTTAGTGGATTGGTGGTCACTCTGGAACGACTGGCTGAACGAATAAAATGAATCGTGGGGCTAGGCAATTCGTAAGTTGATGCAATTAGCTTTCTTGTAGCAGCTATCAAAAGGCATGCAAAACTACTTGCATGACAGTCCTTTATTCATTTAGTTTAAGCACATTGCTGCCATTAAGGTAGTTCTCAAGGAGAATGAAAATGCGCAATACAAGAACAAAAAGAACGATAATTTGGCTAAGCTGCCTTCTCGGTATGGCTTTTTTTAGTGTGCAATTTGTCTCAGCGCAAATCGTACAACCTGATGAGCTTGGTTTTATTATTGGCCAGCCAGAGGATCTTACCCCTCCCGAGGGTGCGAGAAGCGTCACGATTCTTGGTAATCCTTCCGAACCAGGGCCTTATGTTATCCGAATAACTTTTCCACCTGGCGCGGGCAGTCGACCACATTTTCATAGTACTGCTCGCTATATCACCGTAATTAAAGGTACTTGGTATACGTCCTGGGGTCCTGAATCGGATGTCTATGATCCGGATAATATGCTTGCAATAAAGGAGGGTACGTTTGTTTTTCAACCTCCCGGCGGACATCACTATGATATGGCAAAAGATGAAGAAGTAATTGTTCAGATTATGGGAATGGGGCCAGTTGTCACAACTTCTATTCCTCAGTAGGACTGTTCGATGAGGGTGTCCTGGTAGTGAATAGATAGAGTAACGCTCCCAGGACCATCCAGCCGATGATGATTGTCCATTCTTGCCAAATCAGGGCAGATGGACTCCCCGGCAGATATAACAAGCTCAATCCAAGAGACAATATTAAAGCGGCAACACCTACTGCATTTCCAAACGGCACTTTATAAGGCCGTTCCAATTCAGGTTCTTTCTTTCTCAAAATAAGAAAAGAAGCGGCAACCATTGCATAAGCAACAAGAATTCCCAACCCGCCTGCATCAACTACCCACACCAATACCGGTCGCCCGAAAAATGGCCCAATCACTGAGAGAGCTCCGATAAGTAGAACTGCGTAATAGGGAGTGCGATACTCGGGGTGTAATTTAGCTAAAAGACTTGGCAATAGCCCGGCATTCGCGAGTGCGTAAATGGCGCGGCTGCCGCCTAGTATGAAAGCATTCCAACTAGTAATTATTCCAGCTAAACCTGCTATTAACATACCGATACGGCCAAGCTCGCCATAAACAGCAGCGTTGGCATCGGCTGTTACAACTTCACCATTCGCTATGGTTGCCTCATCTAGAGATAAGCCTACACCCAAAACGATAAGGCTATACCAGACAATTGCCATCACCACAGAGAGCATTAACACAGAGCCAATATCTTTATATGGCAGATCGATTTCTTCAGCAGCTTGCGGAATTGTGTCAAAGCCTACTAACATAAATGGCACCATAACCAAAACTAGGGCAATGCCTGACAAGCCGTCTTGAAACAGCGGCTCCAAATTAGAGGTGCTGCCAGTCACTGCTGCTCCACTAACAAACAACACTCCTACAATCAAAATTGCCAGAACTACTACTGACTGAACTACAGCAGCCATGCGAACACCGCGGATGTTTAAATAGGTCATTAGCATCGAGCCGGTGACACCCGTTAAAACCCAACTCAAATAAACATCCCAGCCGGCAATCTGCCAGAGGAAGATTTTATCAAGACCCGGAATAAGAGAATCAAGTACCGTTGGCAGAGCAACGGCTTCGAAGGTGACTACCGAGACATAACCAAGGATTATCGCCCAAGTGCATATAAACGAGGCGCCTGCTCCCAAAGCCCGATGGCTATAGACATGTTCTCCTCCTGCGAATGGCATCGCAGCAGCAAGCTCAGCATAGGTTAAGCCGATTATGAGAATAATAGTGCCTCCAAAAAGAAAAGCGACGATCGCGCCAGCCGTGCCTGCAGAGCTTATCCATATTCCGGAGAGCACAACCCAACTCCAGCCGATCATAGCGCCGAAGGCCAGAGCCAAGACTTCGCTTCGCCCCAACACACGCAGAAATTTTACTTCCTCTGTTGAATCAGACATGGGGTTTTCTTTTACTGGCTAAAATTTTCACTTAAGGCTCTTGCATATTGATTAACTTGAGATTATAGAATCTCTCTTTTTGTGGCAAGTATGGCCAACTCTTGGTTTCTTATTTTCGTTGGCATTATACGTCTATCTCATATAGGTGTGACTTTGTCTTAATTAGCCTTTACTCTAGGGATAATATAGGTAGACAATACGAATATCCTAATTCTATCTTTTACTCGGCATTTATAGGGCTTTAACCAAAAATTTAAGACCTATCTCGATTATTAAGGCATCAAATGAGCCTAAAATATTCAGTGAAATTATTGCTTTGTTTAATCTTCATTTTCCTTCTTTCGATTTTGACTGCGCAGGAATTACTTGTTGATGAAAGCCTGCCAAAGCAATCATCTTTGGAACAGCCGTCAGTAAATGAGTCCGTCGCGAAAGATAAGGCTCCAAGGCGGATAGAAGAGATCACAGTAGTTGGTCAACAATCTCTAGCACGATTTAATCGTTTAATTGTGGAGAAGCAGGATCAAATATTTGCATTTTTTAATGAAAATAATAGTTCCGATAAATTCGATATTATTTGTAAGAGAGAAAAGAAGATAGGATC
>CAWKZI010000407.1:0-3029 GCA_963854365.1 Gammaproteobacteria bacterium | reverse complement strand
TCGAAGGAATTTTAGCCGCTTCTGATATAGACATCATAGAACTTATTGAAGACGAAATTATTTTAAATTTGCCATTTTCTCCGCGTCATAGAGAAAATGATTGTTCGGCAAAAGAACTAATTGATAGTTATGCGGTAGAAAAGAAGCGTCCATTTGCTGCGTTATTAGAACTAAGAAAATTACACTAAAGTATTTAAGGAGATCAGTATTATGGCTGTCCAAAAAAGTAAAAAATCACCATCGAAACGTGGCATGAATCGATCCCATGATTTCTTGACTAGTCCTCCATTGGCGATTGAACCTAGCACAGGTGAGGTACATATGAGACATCATATAAGCCCAAATGGTTACTATCGGGGAAAAAAGGTCGTTAAAACCAAAGATGACTAGTCTCTGAAGTCATTGGTCTATACATAATGAAATTTTCAGGTTAGCTCATATTTATAAGTATTTAAATTGGATATTACCGTAGCCATAGACTGCATGGGTGGTGATCATGGCCCCAAAGTAACTGTCCCTTCAGCTGTTGATTTTCTCCATCGCAATCCAACAACAAATATTGTTCTGGTAGGAATACTTGAATCGATAGAAGCAGAATTGCGCGCTCTTCGCTTCACATCTAACCCTAGATTAAAGTTACATGGTGCAAGTGAAGTGGTTGATATGGATGAATCGCCATCGCTTGCTTTACGCGGTAAAAAAGATTCTTCCATGCGGGTTGCAATAAACCTAGTTAAGAATGGCACAGCCCAAGCCTGTGTTAGTGCTGGAAATACTGGGGCTTTGATTGCAACTTCCCGGTTTGTTTTAAAGACCCTTCCCGGTATTGATCGGCCAGCTCTGGCTGTAGTACTCCCAACTATGAACGGACACACATATGTTTTGGATCTTGGCGCTAACGTAGACTGCAGCTCAGAACACCTCCTTCAATTTGGTGTAATGGGTGCCGCACTAGTATCTTCAGTAGAGAATAAAGACCAGCCAAGTGTAGGTCTATTAAATATTGGAGAGGAAGCGATCAAAGGTAATGAGGTGACAAAACAAGCTGCTGAGTTACTACGAGTTAGTGGGCTTAATTTTTATGGAAACATAGAGGGAGATGACATTTATAAGGGTACAACAGACGTAGTAGTCTGCGATGGTTTTGTTGGCAATGTTGCGCTAAAAACTTCAGAAGGAGTAGCGCAGATGTTTGCTATGTACTTACGACAAGAATTCAAACGAAACTTCCTTACAAGACTTGCAGGGCTTGTAGCTATACCTGTCATCAAGGCCTTTAAAGCTAGAGTAGATCACCGCAGATACAATGGCGCGAGCTTACTCGGGCTATGCGGAATTGTAGTCAAGAGTCATGGCTCTGCTGACAGCTATGCATTTGGATTCGCTATTCAGCGAGCAGTTGAAGAGACTCACGGTGGAATACAACACCAAATAAGCGAGCGCATGCTGAAGTCTCCGAATCAGTCAACCTCTCCCCCCAACTCACAAACCTCATCAAAAGAAGATGCAGCATGACGTATTCAAAAATTATAGGAACGGGTAGTTACTTACCTGAAAAAATTCTTACGAACCAAGACCTTGAGTCTATTGTTGATACAAATGACTCTTGGATACGCACTAGAACAGGTATTGAACAACGACATATTGCAGCAGATAATGAGATGGCCAGTGATCTGGCTGTTAACGCTTGTCTCAAAGCGATAGAATCAGCTGATATTAGTGTCGACAAGATTGATCTTATTATTGTCGCTACTACTACACCGGACATGACTTTTCCGAGTACAGCATGTATTTTGCAAAATAAACTTGGCATGAAAGATTGCCCTGCATTTGACGTGCAAGCAGTATGTAGTGGTTTTGTCTATGCTCTTGCCACTGCAGACATGTTTATCCGTGCCGGAAAATATAAAACTGCACTTGTAGTGGGAACCGAAATATACTCACGTTTACTGGACTGGAGTGACCGTAGTACCTGTGTACTGTTTGGAGATGGAGCAGGCGCTGTATTAATTACCAAGTCTGATCAACCAGGTATCCTCTCGAGTCATCTACATGCCAATGGTAGCCACTATAATACTCTTTCACTCCCTGGAAAAATTTCACATGGAAAAATTCAAGGCAATCCATTTGTTACTATGGAAGGGAATACAGTATTCAAGTTTGCGGTAAAAGTTATGGAGGAAATTGTCTATGAGGCTCTGTCCGAAAATAACTTACAAATATCTGATATAGATTGGCTGATTCCTCATCAAGCAAATATTCGCATCATTCGATCTACAGCAAAGAAGCTTGGAATCCCCATGGAAAAAGTAGTAACTACTATAGCTAAACACGGCAATACCTCTGCTGCTTCTATTCCACTTGCTTTAGACTTGGCAGTACGCGACAAGAGAATTAAGCCTAATCAATACGTGTTATTAGAAGGAGTTGGTGGTGGATTTACCTGGGGTGCGGTACTAATCCGCTGGTAAAACATGAAACTTTCTTTCGTATTCCCTGGACAGGGATCGCAATCAATCGGAATGATGAAAGGATATTCCGAGCTCCCAATAGTAAAGGATACTTTTACTGAGGCATCGGATATCCTTCATGAGGATTTCTGGGCAATGGTTAACAATGGCCCGCCTGATAGCCTTAACCTAACTACTAATACTCAACCGCTGATGCTAATGTCAGGAATCGCAGTTTACCGCGCATGGAAAAGTTTAGGAGGGGCGGATCCTGCAGTCATAGCTGGACATAGCCTAGGAGAGTACACTGCATTAGTCGTTTCCGGAGTCATGACTTATGAAGATGCACTGTCAATGGTTCGGTTCCGTGGGAAAGTAATGCAGCAAGCTGTTCCAGAAGGAATAGGAAAAATGGCAGCGATTCTAGGTTTAGATGATAAGGTTATACAAACTATATGTAATGAGGTTACAAGAAATTCCGAAGAAGAATCATTAGAACCCGCAAATTTTAACTCTCCTGGGCAGGTTGTAATAGCTGGACATAAGAATGCAGTATTGCGAGGTATCGAACTAGCTAAA
>CAWKZI010000406.1:0-3048 GCA_963854365.1 Gammaproteobacteria bacterium | reverse complement strand
AATCTCACCAATGGTTGCAAGATCAAAATAACTGCCCAGACTCTTGAGTCTTTTCAGTAGTTCCGGATGAGACAGCGACTTCAAGGCATAAAAAATCTTTACGCCTGGCAGAGCTGCCTGCAAAGATTTGTATTGATAATCTATTTCACTTAAATCAAGCACCATAAAAGGTGTTTCATGCTTTTCTACCAACTCTTCCAGACTGGCACGATCGAATTCTTCCAGCACATCTGGGTGCGACTGTTCAGCAAAACTCTCAACAACATCTTGTTGTTCCATATTTTATAACTCCTAAAAAATAGGCAACAGCAGGGGAATGCGAAATTCATCCGTCGTCAATATCACTGGATACTGTGACAAGAGATGCCATCTACATAAGGATATTTATTATATTTAAAATGAAGTTGATTACAACTAGTAAAGATAGCAAAAAAAGATGAAATAGAAAAATAAACAACTTCGCCCTGAATTTTCCTCTCACTAGTAGCGGGATTCAAAATGAAATTGTTTTCTATTGGTGTGCCAAAAGTATGCCGGAAAGGTACAAAAGCCTACACTGGATGGCGCAACCAATGGCTGACGCTACACGGACTAACATTGAAGGTATGCCTTCGGCAACCTCCCTTGCTGAATTGCAAACGACATACTCAAATCGAACCGGTAGCATGCGTTAATCGATCATCTCGAGTCGATCGTTATGGGCTTAAGCCGAATTAAATTAACGAGGAGTTAGTAGGCGTCCGGCAACCGCATCCAGGCACTTTACCATCTCAGGGTCGCGCGCGTCAGGTGCCGTAATTAGGGCATACTCGAGTGCGCTACGGCAACCACAGACGGCAGCCTTGTCATCGTCGTGCAGGTGAGGAGCCAACTTCTTGATTAGGCTACGCGCCTTGTCTGCATTAGCCAGCAGTACCTTTATGACCGCATCAACGGTTACATCATCATGATTAGGGTGCCAGCAATCGAAATCGGTCACCATAGCCACTGTTGCATAGCAGAGCTCAGCTTCCCGTGCCAGCTTAGCTTCGGGCATATTAGTCATACCGATCACATCGCAGTTCCAGTTCCGATAAAGCTCAGATTCAGCTAAACTAGAAAATTGCGGTCCTTCCATAACTAAATAGGTGCCACCACGCTCCACTTCGATCCCGGCTTCCCTCGCAGCAACCTCAATATGGTCGCCAAGTCGACTGCAAACGGGTTGTGCCATGGAGGCGTGCGCCACCAACCCCGCGCCGAAAAAGCTTTTCACGCGTGCGAAAGTTTGATCTATGAATTGATCAACGATGACAAACATCCCAGGCCGCAGATGTTCCCGTAGCGACCCTACTGCGCTAACCGAGATTACGTCGGTTACTCCCGCTCGCTTCAGAATATCGATATTGGCACGGAAATTGATATCTGTCGGCGGAATCCGGTGTCCGCGACCGTGGCGGGGCAGGAAAACCATTCTCTGCCCGTTCAACTCGCCGACCAGCAAATCATCTGAAGGTTCGCCGAAAGGCGACTGCATACGCATCCATCGCCTGTTGGTCAGCCCCTCAATATCGTAAATGCCACTTCCTCCGATTATCCCAATCAAAGGGGGGCTGTTGCCATCTAGTTCGCCTGTATTCATTGTTGTTTTTAGTTGGAACAATTAATCATGTCCTCTTAGCGTCAATTTTATTCAATCTTCAGCAACCAGCCATCATTGGCCACGCAATTGTTTGTCCCTGTCGCTGTGATATTAACCCTGGCATAAGTATTCTGAAGTGAATCAGGTAACATTCCTGTCACTAAATAACCCGTGCTCATTTTATTTATTTCAATCTCAACCTCCAGTTTCTTTACATTCACATCAATAGTTTTAGGATTAGTCAACGCAGAAGCCATAAAAGTAAACTCTGACTGCGCTGAAACAACCGTTAAGTGTGCCGGTGTAAATTCAGTAAACCTTGGTTTGTTACAAGCTTTTTCACTAACCGCTCCACCACCATAAGAAAATGCACCGGTGCTAGAAAAAGAAAATATAAGAAACATTATTAATTTAGCTAAATTCATAAATAACTCCCGAGAAAATTCCAGAAAATAAACAGGCGAAATATCTTTTTCATTTAATCTTTCCTAAATAACATTACATGACTATATACCTACAATGATATTTGTCTAGATAGGAAATACGGTAGTTTGTTAAAAATTAGCCGATCAGTCCACCGAAGATACATGTTATAGAACTGGTGGCAGGTGTTAAGGATTAGTTATTCATTTTTGTCTATTCTGAAATTTTCTTAATAAACCCTTCATCAATATTTATTTTGGTTGCATTAGCCAGGTGCGTATAGAAAACACCCATGCCGGACATAGCAATTATCTCCATAATTTCTTCATCATCAAATCCCAGCTCTCTTAAAGTCTGGAAGTCTTGTTCACTTGATGAATGGGAGTCTTTTGCGAGCCTGACAGCAAAATCTATAGCGGCTTTATCCTTTGGGTCGGCCGTATCTGCTGTATAGCTATTAATCAAGCTGTCAATTTGTTCGGGTGTAACACCTATGCTCAGACAAAATGCGTGATGTGCAGCTTCACAGTAATGGCATCCCTTTAAAGATGATATAGCTACGAAAATCATTTCTTTAAGTTTGCGTCCTACCCGACCACTTGTCAGTATATGGTTCATTACCGGCCATATGCCATTTAATGACTCGGGGGAAATAGTCCATACCTGGAAAAAATTTGGAGTGAATGGTGCATTAAGTGCTTTCCTTATCTTGACATGAGTTTCCTCAATTTCAGAGGATACAGGGGCATCATCAATAATCTTGCTAATAGTTTTCATTTGATCTTTCCTAAATAACATTACATAACTATATACCTGCAATGATATTTGTCTAGATAGGAAGCAAGGTGGTTTGATGATGATTAGGAAATCAGTGCACCGCTGATAACTGTTATAGAATTGGTGGTAGGTGTTAAGGATTAATATTAGGAATTAGTTTCCCTTATAATGTAAACCCACCCCCTGTCTCTTTCCATCCCTTTCCCCTCATACATCCATCATAAACT
>CAWKZI010000405.1:0-3057 GCA_963854365.1 Gammaproteobacteria bacterium | reverse complement strand
AACTGAGACCACACTAGGAGCCGGCTTGCTTATATTCAACCGGTTCGCAACCAATCCAATACGCTCTAAACCGAGCTCAATTTCGCGCGGGTGTATTAATGATATGTAATCGAGCCAATCGTTGAGCGTATTTTTGATCAAGATCTAGTTCGCCGAAAATAGAGAAATTTGCTCAGTAGTGAAGAAATTTTATCGCGCAAATTGCGGCGATGAATAATCATGTCTATAGCGCCATGCTCAAGAAGAAACTCGCTGCGTTGAAAACCTTCTGGTAACTTTACTCGTACAGTCTGCCGAATAACATCAGGTCCAGTAAAGCCAACCAGGGCATTAGGTTCAGCGATATTAATATCTCCTAACATCGCTAAACTTGCCGAAACACCACCATATACTGGATCTACTAATACAGAAATATAGGGAAGTGATTGTTTCTTTAACTTTTCCAGAGCTGCAGAAGTTTTCGCCATTTGCATAAGAGAAATTAATGCTTCTTGCATCCGCGCACCGCCACTAGTTGAAAAACAAACCAACGGCAACTTTTCTGCAATACAAGTATTAACAGCCTGCGTAAACTTCTCACCTACAACCGCACCCATCGAGCCGCCAATGAAGGCGAATTCGAATGCCGCCACAACCATTGGAATGCCCTTCACTTGTCCCTTCATAACAACCAAGGCGTCTTTTTCTCCCGTTACTTTCTGAGCTGCCAATATGCGGTCTTTATACTTTTTTAAATCTTTGAATTTCAGTAGGTCCACCGGCTCTAACTCTGAGCTTAATTCCTCTTGGGAATCAGCATCGAGAAACAACTCTAGCCGTCGACGCGCCGTTATGCGTAGGTGGTGATCACATTTAGGACAAACATCGTAGTTTTCGTTAAGAGATTTTTTGTAAAGCATAGCTTCACAACGCGGGCATTGTTTCCACACCCCTTCCGGCACATTGGAGCGCTTCTTACTAGTGCCCTTATTGATGGAAATTGAAGGCAGAATTCTATCTATCCAACTCAAAATAAACCCTTTAAATACGATACTTTATGAAATTTCATTCAGTGCCTGCCTTGCCAACCCAATAACCTCACAGGTTTGACTGATTTGGCTTTCCTCATGCGACTCCTGATCGGCCAACTCCGAAACTTTTAGAACTAATGCGCTACCAATAACAATTCCATCAGATAGTTCTCCCATCGCACGGGCACTATCAGCATCTTTGATACCAAACCCAATCACAATTGGTAGATCACTTAAATTGCGTAATTCAGCAATATTTTTAGTAACTGAGTCGAAATCAGTGAGCTCCGCTCCAGTCACCCCCTTCAATGAAACATAGTAAAGGTAGCCGGTGGTACATTGTACAATTTCTATACAGCGAGCAGCTGAAGTCGTAGGCGCCACAAGAAAAATGAGATCAATATTTCTTTCCGCTAGTAGGCCAGAAAGCTCCCCTGACTCGGTGGGCGGCATATCAACTATCAAGACTCCATCAACACCGACATTGGCTAACCCCTTAGCAAATTTTTCATAGCCCATTATTTCTATTGGATTTAGATAACCCATAAGTACTATGGGAGTGTGCAGGTTTTGCCTTCGAAATGCTGAGATCAACTCGAATATGTCTGTTAAGCTGGTTTTTTTAACAAGGGCTCGCTCAACGCCCTGCTGGATAACCAGACCATCTGATGATGGATCGCTAAATGGAATTCCTAATTCGATTATATCGGCTCCCTGAGCTACCAGCTCATGCATGAGAGACAGAGTTGTAGGGATATTGGGATCACCAGCTACTACATAGGGAATAAGCAGCTTGGCATTATTTTGTTTGGCCAGCTCAGCAATTGATTGGATACGGCTCATAGATTCACTACAACTTAATGCCTTCGATGCGAGCCACGGTTTCGATATCTTTATCACCACGGCCAGATAGATTAATTATAATACTTTGACCTAGCTTCATTTCTTTTGCTAGTTGCATTCCGTAGGCCACCGCATGACTGGACTCCAAAGCTGGAATAATCCCTTCTAGCTCAGTCAGATCATGAAATGCCGAAAGCGCTTCCTTATCTGTAGTCGCAACATAATTTACCCGTCTCAAATCTTTCAACCAAGAGTGTTCCGGACCAACGCCAGGATAATCCAGTCCCGCGGAGATTGAATGAGTTTCCATAATTTGTCCGTTTTCATCAGTCATTAAATACGTACGATTACCATGCAATACACCTGGTTTTCCTGCACATAAAGGTGCCGCATGCTCAAGACTATCTAGACCATTACCCCCAGCCTCCACTCCATGCATGGTTACGGATTCATCTTCAAGAAAAGGATGAAACAAGCCAATTGCATTAGAACCTCCGCCCACACAGGCAACAAGAGCATCTGGTAACCGACCAATCTGAGCCATGGACTGCTCCTTTGCCTCACGCCCTATCACGCATTGGAAATCTCTAACTAGTTGCGGATAAGGATGGGGGCCAGCCACAGTCCCAATAATATAGTAGGTATTATCTACATTGGTGGCCCAATCCCTTAAGGCTTCATTCATAGCGTCTTTGAGTGTACGAGATCCAGATTTTACCGAAATAACATTGGCACCTAGCAGCTTCATACGATAAACATTAGGTGCCTGCCGAACTATATCGTCAGCACCCATGTAGACGCAGCATTCTAACCCAAGTCTCGCGGCAACGGTTGCACTCGCCACGCCATGCTGCCCAGCACCGGTTTCCGCAATGATTCTGGTTTTGCCCATATGCTTAGCCAGCAAAGCTTGGCCAATTGTATTATTTATTTTGTGCGCACCTGTGTGATTGAGATCTTCACGTTTTAAATAAATATCTGCTCCTGCGCTAACCTCAGTTAACCTTTCAGCAAAATATAATGGCGAAGGTCGACCAACATAATTAGCAAGGTCGTTATCCAATTCTTGCCAAAAACTTGGTTCTTTCGAGAGCTTATCGTAGACTTCTGCAAGTTCTTCTACCGCAGCTATTAATGTTTCACCGACGAAAATTCCACCATAGGGCCCAAAATGGCCCGCACTATCTGGCCCCTGAAATTTTCT
>CAWKZI010000404.1:0-3064 GCA_963854365.1 Gammaproteobacteria bacterium | reverse complement strand
GCGCGGAGACTGCACCAGGTTTTGTACTGGAAATATAAAAAGCTCCGAATGCTACATAATCTGCACCATTATTTTCTGCTTCAATAGCGTATCTGAACTTATTGTAACAAGAAGCTCCAATGATTTTTTCTGGTCCTAATCTGCGCCGAGCTTCAGCTACCGTTATATCTTCTATTCCTAAGTGCACTCCATCCGCACCAACTTTAATTGCAAGATCCAGGTCATCATTAATAATCAGTGGGATATTAAATTCATGGCAAAGATTAGAAAGTAAAGTTGCCTGTTCCAATTTTAGAGTATTGTCAGCTACCTTGTTACGATATTGAATTAGCTGCACGCCACCAATAAGTGCTTGTTGCGTTAACATAACCAAATTAGTAGTATCAATTAGGTCTGGAGTTATTGCATATATACCGCTAATCCTTGGGAGCGACATCCAATTCATCCTCTTCTGTAGAGTCATGCTCATTACGTGCCCAGAACAAACGATCCGGTAGGTATTGCCCCATCCCCGGATGAAAACCAGATTTTAGAGCTTGCCAAGTATATTCTTGTGCTTCATACACACCGTCAGAAACAGGTAGGCCATTGGCAATCGTTGCCGCAATAGCAGAAGCTAGAGTACACCCTGACCCATGATATGAGCCAGTTAGTCGTTGCCATACATCTGATCTCACAATACCTGAACCTGTATACAGAGTATTTGTCACCTGACGAGTATTTTCATGAGCTCCTGTTATTAAAACGTATTCACAACCCATATGTAGGATCCGCTCACCACATTGACCCAGATCCAACTCATCTGCGTCTTCTGCCTCATCCTGTTGTACCAACCGACGAGCTTCTATGCTATTTGGAGTAATGATAGTAGTCTGAGGAAGCAATAATTCACGCATTGCTAAAATCATATCCTCACTCGCCAATTCGTCACCACGACCTGAGCTAAGGACTGGATCCAGAACAACTGGAATATCCGGATAATCTGACACTATTTCAGCAATAGTAGCGATATTCTCAACGCTACCCAGCATTCCAATTTTGAACACATGTACTGGCATATCTTCAAGAACTGCACGCGCCTGATCTGCTACCCACCCTGAATCTAGTGCCATCACATCATCCACTCCAACAGTATCTTGTACCGTAACAGCAGTAATCACCGACAAAGGATGGCAGCCCATACTTGCAAGGGTGAGAGTGTCTGCCTGAATTCCAGCGCCACCGCTAGAATCGTTGGCAGAAAAAGAAAGCACTATTGGGGGTGGCTGAAGCATGCGTTAATACCGTAAAATGACATTTTAACCTAAAATACAAATATTATGCCTACTACTGAAACTCCTGCATTCCGCAGTTACATGTGCCTTATTTGCGGTTACGTATATGACGAAAGCGAAGGATCTCCAGAAGAGGGGCTCCCTCCTGGCACACGTTGGGATGACGTACCGATAAACTGGGTCTGTCCTGAGTGTGAAGCTCGTAAAGAAGACTTCGAGATGATTGAAATTTAAATGCGAATTCTACATGCCATGCTACGAGTTGGAAACCTGGAGAACTCAATCGAGTTTTATTCTCAAGTTCTTGGAATGAGAGTACTGCGCCGCAAGGACTATCCTGAAGGGAAATTTACTTTGGCATTTGTTGGTTATCAAAATGAGAGCGATGCCACAGCAATTGAATTAACCCACAACTGGGATACAAAAGAATACGATTTAGGGGCCGGCTTTGGCCACATCGCTATTGAAGTAGATGACGCATATATAGCATGCGAAATGGTTAAAAAGCGCGGGGGGAAAGTTACACGTGAAGCAGGGCCTATGAAACATGGCCTCACAGTAATTGCTTTCGTGGAGGATCCTGACGGCTATAAAATTGAGTTTATCCAGAAAAAAATGTCCGGGTAACAGCCCAATTAAAAATAATCAAATTATTTTACAGATAAATTACTAATCATTTTTGGCAAGCGTTAACGCAGCTGCAAAAAAGCTATCTGTATTATGCTCGCCTGGATATAGCTGAAGAAACATACCAGTATCAAGTGGAATCTTCTGCTGCATAAATAATTCTGCACAATTTAGTAATGTGAATTTAGTGTGAGCAGCAAGAAAATTCTCAATTATTTCTTGATTCTCCTCTGGCAAAAAACTACAAGTGGCATATACCAGCCTACCGCCTGGTTTTAGTAATCTTGCCGATGATGCAAGAATTGCTTCTTGATTCAGCTTTGCTTCTTCAATACTTTCTGGTGTCTGACGTAACTTTATATCTGGATTTCGGCGCAATGTTCCTAGCCCGCTACATGGCGCATCTACAAGAACTCGGTCAACTTTCCCAGCCAATCGTTTTACCTTGACATCATTTTCATTATTTATCCACCTCGGAAATAGATTAGAGAGGCCCGATCGTTTTAGGCGCGGCTTCAATCTATTTAATCTTTTCTCAGAAACATCAAATGCATATATACGCCCTTTTGAGCCCATCAACGCGCCCATCATTAGCGCTTTACCACCCGCTCCGGCACAAAAATCTACTACTATTTCCCCTCGCTTTGGTTGTAACAAATACCCCAGAAGCTGGCTTCCCTCGTCCTGTATTTCAATATTGCCAGTAATAAACATCTCATGACTCTGAATCGTTGATTTCCTAACAAGACGAATACCGATAGGTGAATAGCACGTTGCGCTTGCATCAATACCATCCTTGCTTAATCTCGCAAGTACATCATTACGATTCGCCATTAACGTGTTTACTCTCAAATCAAGCGATGCCTGTTTCTGGAACGAGAGACCCAAATTAAGAATATCTGTATCTGGCATCTTCGCTTGAATTTTTTCAACCAACCACTCAGGAAACTCTGACCGAATAGTTGATGGCAACGAATCCAATTTCACCTCTTTTGTTTTTACGAGCTGCTTTATTTCAGCCTCAGTGATAAATGGCTCTAATTCTCGCATATTTATACCTCTGAATTTTGCAAGGTATGCAAGAATCAAGGGGCGAGGAATAGTCGTGCCAGTTATATATTTAAGAGAGAAAAAATGCCGAAGAACACCGAACACAGTGTCAG
>CAWKZI010000403.1:0-3070 GCA_963854365.1 Gammaproteobacteria bacterium | reverse complement strand
AAGTAAATATATCGGCGAATGCTACATTGCAAAATGGGCAATCATTTTTGATAAGGCCGGACCTGCGTGCTATTGATAACTTTCAGGTGTCTGTCTTAAATACAGCACAGATCGCAACAGCCGATAGGTTGCAAATAGAAGGTGCTATTGCTAATTCAAAGGAGACTGAGCCTTCTTTGGAATATGACAAGCGAGCGCTAGCTCTAAATGGGAATGCTTCACTTGATACAGGAACTATTCTAGGTGTAAGGCAGACCAAGACCTTTAGCACTAACACTGTAGAGCCAGCGCTATTTATTCCACGTGATGTTAGTGGTTTTACTGCAAGTATTCAGCCGTTATTTACTGATGATCATCAAATTCAGCTTTTTACCTCAGAACATAATCACGTGGTAGGGTCAAACACCCTGGCAGCTGGTTTTAAAGCAGGCGTTGCGACGGCGAATTCCATAGAAACTGGAACAGCGTTTGTAAATGATTATGTAAATAAACAGGGGGTGACTGGCTATAAAGACACTACGATAACTCTTGGAAGTTATGCCAACAACAAGAGACTTTCTTTTCCAGTTCCGATTCAAATAAATGGCGCTGGGGTTCCTGTAGCTGCCATTGCCGCTAATAATCTTACGCTGAATGGTGTTGATTTATCGGTCCTTAATATTCCAGCGAGTTCTACACTCTCAGCGGCTAATGTGGCGGCATGGGTCAATGATGGTGCGGGGGCCGCTGGATCGGTAACAGGGACAACGGGTGTTACCGCTGTAGCAGATAACACGCTTAGGTATACTTATAGTGACTTAGATTTAACGAGAAAGCTGTCGATCAATAACGTGACTGTCGTGAATCTTGGGGTACCAGCGAGCCTTACTGCGTTTGCTGCCCTAGTAAATGGCGCAACATACCCGGCGGGAAGCGAGGTGGAGGCCGTGGTGCACCCAAATGGAGAGATTCTTATTCGCCCTACTCCCGCGAATGCAGGAAAGAATATCCTTTTGGGCAATCCTACTGTAGGGCAATCCACTAATTTTTTGAGTGAAAATAATGGAACCTTTGTTGGTAGTGTGGAGTACACAAATACCGGTGCTGTTGCGGCAAAAGGTACCAACATCAATTTTGGGTTCAAGAACCATGGTGCCGGGGTGGGAAAGGCGACCGACCTAAGTCGACTTGGACTAGCGACAACTATAACATCAAGTACACGCTTGGATGATGACTTTCTTGTCTATGTCACGGGCGCGGCCAATGATGTTGATATCCGATATGATATCCAGGTTAAGCCAGTGCTTCCCGAGGTATCGATAGAGCCTCCTTTTTCATTGACTTTCCTATCTCCAACTCAGGTGCAAATTACTGATACAACCTCTGGCACAATTACGGCTAAGAAAAATTATACCTGGCCAAGTGGTGTCTTGGTAAATGATGTGAAAGTTGTGTTTGAGGAAGCCCCTACGACAGGTGACGTATTTACTATAAAGCCCAATGAGGGAGCTATTGGAGATAATGGCAATATAAAACGTATGCTTGCTGTCAAAGATACCGGAATTAATGGGGATCAGATTCCTATACAGAAATATATTTCTTTAGTTTCCGATATTGGCAATAAGCATCATCTTGCTCAGATGTCCTCTGAGGCATTACAGGTGGTCAAGGATGATGCGCAAGCGCTCTTGGATAATACCGTTGGAGTCACGCTGGATACAGAAGCCGCCGATTTAATTCGCTACCAACAATCTTACCAAGCGGCAGCACAAATCCTTAAAGTATCACAAGATATATTTGACACTTTGTTAGCAGCTTCTAGATAGTTATTTTAACTTAACGAATTTAAGAATATGAAAATATCAACTAGCCAATATTTTACTACGATGAATAATCTTATGACTGAACAGCATAGTAAGATAGCTAAGCTGCAGTCACAACTTTCTGTTGGGAAAAAAAATGTAACCCCGAGCACTGACGTAAAGGCTACTACCGCATCATTAAAATTGTCGGAAGTAATATCGAAACAGAAAGATGATATTGCTAACCTAAAGAATGTGAATGCAGGTTATAAGCAAGAAGAGTCCATCATGATGTCAATGTCAGACATGATGATACGCATGGAAGATATTTCCGTAGCCGCCAGGTCGGACACATATGCCAGTAGTGACTTGGATATATTTGCGATCGAAGTAGAAGGATACATGGATGATATTAGGGGGTTGGCTAATTCTAGAGACTCTAACGGTCACTTTATGTTCGCTGGAACAAAAGTTACTACGCTTCCATTTACTAAAAATGCTGCAGGCGCCGTTCTATATAATGGAAATCAGACAGAACCAAAGCTCGAATTAGATGCTGGATATAAACTGCCTTTAAGCATCTCTGGTCATAAATTAGCGGGCGTTATAGAAAGGAAAAATAGTTTGGGTGTGGTTACGTCGCGTGTCGATATGTTTACGGTAATGCAGGACTTTGTGACAGCGCTAAAAGCAGATAATAAGGTGGGAGTTGGTTTGGCTCTCGATGAGCTTCAAGTCGTATCAAGTAATCTTAACAAAAATCTAGTGGATAATGGCTTGCGACAAAATCTTGTTGATCAGAGGCGAGACATAGGTGAGGGTAAAATCTTAATCTATAAGGGCCTGCTTTCTGATGCGCAGGATGTAGATTACGCCTCGGCCATCACTCAACTCTCATCTGATATGCTCGCTCTAGAGGCTGCGCAAAGTACTTTTGCGAAGATTTCTCAGCTATCTCTATTCAGCTTTCTGAGGTAATGCATAATGGCTGAAATAAGTACGACAGATAATATAGGCAGTAAAATAACGATGGCTTTGAAGGCTGGCTCCGGTGTTGATATTAATGAGCTAGCGACCAGTCTTTCAGAGGCTGAGTCGATGCCTACAATAAATGCTGTCACCGCGAAAAAAGCTTCTGCTACGGTATCTATATCGGGTTATGGCGTGCTTAAAACGGGTGTTTCGTCTTTAAAAGCTAAGCTCGATGCATTGCAGGATAGAGACACCTTGCTATCGAAATCGGTGTCTACTTCTCATTCAAACTCTACAGATGCCGAAATTTCTTCGCA
>CAWKZI010000402.1:0-3074 GCA_963854365.1 Gammaproteobacteria bacterium | reverse complement strand
AGGGCCTTAAGTTTTGCAAAAAGAAAATTGGGCCTTCTCGCTCCCTTTAATGGTTTTTTTGTCAATCTAGAAATGGTCGACAAAGCTGGGTACATAGCTGACGTATGTGATGCTGGGCCGTTTAGGAACTATGACGCAGAAGATAAACAGTTTAAAAAAATACCCAGAGCACTTTGCATTCAGAATTCAGAACCTGTGAATCTAGAAAACCCAAGGGGTGGTGGAGGAGCGGGTGAACAGGGATTTCATAATGGAGGTGCGTCTGAGGTTTCTATAAATGTTTATTTTGAATTTAATCGATGGCAGCAGCTTGATGAATTTACTACCGAAGAAGCAGCAAAGAAATTCTATGGTGATGAAGTTGCCAAAGTTGGAGTACATGAGTTCTTTCATGCTCATCAACAGATGTTAATGTGGTATTTTGAAGAGAAGAAGCAATTTGGAATACCTATATCGTTGATGGAAGATTTTCCTAGTTACATGAATGAACAGAACGATCACGATAAAGTTCTTTACACTCCGCATTGGATAGAAGAAGGGTCTGCTGAGTTCGCTGCATATTTATTAATGGCGCAATACGATGCTACATTTCCCGCTAGAGATTTATTCCTTCTCCAACTTGATGACGCTCGAGATCGAATAAGCGCAGGAAAACTAGTAAATGATACAGTCAGTTTGAAAGATTATGAGTATCAAGTAAGGGAAGAGCTTGTTCAATCTGAAGATAATCCATCTGGAGTTGCACGCACACCAAGGGGCAAGTTTGATATGGGGATATGGGCAATGGTTTATTTATGGCACAAAGACCCGAACAATTTACAAGGAATCATGGTTGACTATTTCAAGAATTGGGGTGAGCAAGAGAATCTTCACCCAAGAGAAGGCTGGAAATATTCTTTTCAGAAAACTTTCAATATCTCCATAGAGGATTTTTATACAGAATTCGATGCATTTATGGCAAAGCCGCTCGCCGAGCAAGTATTAATTTTAAAAACAAATGAAGAATTTAGAGCAGCGACATTTTCCCCAGCTAAACGATAAAATATAGGCTCTACTAATGATGAAATATTTTCCAACAGGAATATCGAATAGAGCATGCGCGTAAAGATGAAAAGGCACACATAAATACCTTCGAGCATATAGTGTGCATAGGGGTGAGATGGAACCTACATGGACAAGTGGGGAGCTAGGGGTGGGGTCTACTAGTTAGCGGTTAATTCCTGATAACTAGGGGTATTTAATTTCTGATGACTCAATGAGTAGTTCCGATAATTCAGCAGTTGAAAACCCTAAAACCAAATCCGTGATATCTCTGTACTTGCAAGCATTATACATAGCTAGCATTGCATTTAGTTTTGCGTCCCAGATCTCAGGGTCCATCAGACCAAGTTTGTATTGAAGGAAATCATTTTCATAAAGCATCCAAAATTGCCACACAGCATCTCTAACCGTAGTCGTATCTTCTGAGTAAGTTCCATTTACGATTCCATACATATATTCCACAAAACTTGAATCACCTTCGTCAAATCCACCAATAATTTCGACAAGCACCTCAGTTCTAGCTTGCTGCTGTGCAGCTAAAGCTATTTTTTGAGATTGCTCCATTTGTGCGCCTACAAATATAAGTGAACCTATAACCCCCAATATGCCTATTACGTTAATAATTCGTTCTATGCTCATTGCATCAGGTCTCCGAATAAAGGAAGCATTATTATTGTTATACGTGACTTGTTCACAGTAACTCTCAAGAATACCTAATCGTTTGCCCAGAATAGTATGTATAGGAGTGAGATGGAGCCATCTTTGTGCAAGGGGGCGGAGTGGGTGTGCCGACCGAGAGTTAGGAATGAAAAGTGTCGATTAGGGGGGCTAATAGCTGGTGTTGAATGGCTTGGTGACTTTGCTTTAATTTATCACTGAAAGTAACACTAGAATTTTTTGGTTAAAATAATAAATATTATTAATAAGTTATAGATATAGTTCAAGCTTACCCATCCGTGCCATCGAATTCTCCATTCGATGGCAGTACTCAATTAATGAATGTTTCCACAAATCTAGTTTTCTCGGTCCCTAGGCCTCGAGTTATTCTTGCTCGACACTATTACTTGAGCGGCGGAAGCTTTAGAATCTTTCATAGATTCTGATTGAACTTTCATCTGGATGCCTGCCATTGCCTGAAAAACGCACGTTTCTCCTACTAGCCGGTGTCCTGCTCGCTTCTGCTCTAGCCCCTCTAGGCTCCACCTCAATTGCGGTGGCCATGCCCCAAATTGCCGCATTCATGGAAATGGACCCTGGCACAGCGACGCAGCTGCTGGTTGGGGGCTATTTGCTCATTTCGGTTATCGGCCAAGCTCCGGCAGGGAAGTTGGGGGATATCATTGGCTATCAGAAGGCTCTCTACGTTGGCTTGGCCGTGTTCATGCTTGGGTCGCTGTTAGCGTATTTGGTCCGCAGCATCGAAGTATTACTGATTTCAAGAATGATGATGGCCGCTGCGAGCGCCATGATCGTGCCGAATGCGTCGGCTATGTTGAGAACGCAGCTTCCCGAATCCATGCTGCCCTTCGCGTACGGCATATTTGGCGCCACCATGGGAGCAGCCGCAGCCGTGGGCCCTCTCTTGGGCGGCGCGCTAACTCAATTCTTCGATTGGCCAGCAATCTTCCTCGTGAATGTGCCCTGGGCATTGCTTGCACTTGGTTTAATTGTCACGACATCGAAACCGCAGGAAGAAAAACGTAGAGGTCGACTCGACCTACGCAGCACGATATTGCTTGCCTTCGCTATTGGAGCGCTGCAACTAGGTTTTATCGGTGAAGCTATCGACCTGCGTCTGATTGTTTCTGGCGTGTTGCTTCTCAGTTTGTTTATTTGGGTGCAGTTGAAGGTTGATGAGCCTGTTTTCGATCCGCGCTTTTTTAAACGGCCCGCCTATGCGGCGGCTGGCTGTACTACGGCGTTTGGTAATTTCACCATGTACGCGTTGTTATTCCAGCTACCGATCTTCTTCGTAGATGTTCGGCAGGTTGCAGAAATCGAAATTGCCGGCGCTTTAACTGCAATGACAATCT
>CAWKZI010000401.1:0-3098 GCA_963854365.1 Gammaproteobacteria bacterium | reverse complement strand
TAAAGCCAGTACTACCGAGCATGACTGCAGCTGCCGAAAAATTTCTAGGAATAGAACCCTTGAAGTGGAAGGATTCAGAAAATATTTTGCTCGGTCACAGAATTAATAAATTTTCCCCTTTAATAACGCGTGTGGAAATGGATAAGGTTCAAGCAATGGTGAATGCAACACAGATCGATTTTGAAAAAAATAATTCCGCAACAACGAAACTAGCGGGAAATACTAGCGGTCTGGAACCAGAAATTGAGCTTGATGATTTCTCCAAGGTAGATCTAAGAATAGCTAAGATTACTAGTGCTGAACTTGTGGACGGTGCTGACAAATTATTAAAGTTAGGTCTGGACTTGGGGCTGGATAAAAATGGCGACTCGCTAACTCGAACTGTTTTTTCAGGAATTAAATCTGCCTACAAACCGGAGGGATTAATCGGTATGCACACTGTTGTGGTGGCAAACTTAAAACCACGCAAAATGAAATTCGGGATATCAGAGGGAATGATTCTAGCTGCTGGCCCAGGTGGAGAAGAAATTTGGCTGCTAGAACCCCATACTGGTGCTAAAGCGGGAATGCGAATTACCTAGCCATTAATCAGCGCGAACTCCACTCCAAGGTCCTATTAATGTCCATTTTTCGACAATCATTAGTCAATCATAGTTCTGCCGTGCTATTCATGCTTTCTCTTTGCCTCATTAAACCTATTAAATATCTTTATATTTGCTTTCGTACTTTAACCCTCCTGTCAGGTGGAAATAGCTTGACGAAAATCTTGGTTCTCTGAAAATAAGAGTCTATGGCTGGTACATCTTTGACTAAAGTAATAAGCTTGTAACAGTAAAATGGATGCCCTTTCCAAGACTGAATTGAGCAAAACCCTAAGTCGCACGACACTTACGAGAAGGTATTTATGATTATCATTAACGCTCGCTATTTGTACAAAATACTTCCGATGCTTTGGCTACTTTCACTGTTATTCGGAATTAGCAATCCTGCTTTAGCTGAAAACAGTGAAATTCGAGCTATTGAGGAATCGGTCATTAAAATTTACACCACACAAGCGGCCCCCGATTATTTCACTCCTTGGCGATTACTAACCCCCCGACAAAGCAGTGGTTCCGGTTCTGTAATTGTTGGCAATCGAATTTTAACAAACGCCCACGTCGTCGCTAACGCCAGTTACGTGCAAGCACAAAAGCACAATGATCCTCGGAGGTACCAAGCCCGGGTAGTTTTCATTTCTCATGAAGCTGATTTGGCGCTTATTACTGTTGACGAACCTGACTTTTTTAATGACTTAAAGGCTCTAGCCGTCGGCGATCTTCCTGACCCTTTACAGGAAGTTTCTGTCTACGGATACCCAATAGGCGGTAAATCTTTGAGCATTACAAAGGGGATTCTTTCTCGAGTGGAACAGCAAATTTATGCTCATGCGGGAGCTTACTTACTCGCTGGCCAAATCGATGCAGCAATAAACCCAGGAAATAGCGGTGGGCCAGTTATAGTCAACCAGCAAATTGTCGGAGTGGTTATGCAAGCGAATAGCGGTGGCAGGGCAGAGAACCTCGGCTATTTTGTGCCACCAAGTATTATTCGGCACGTACTAACAGATTCTGAAGATGGAGCACACGACGGTTTTCCCGACCTCGGGTTTAGAACACAAACTCTTGATAGCCCATCAGCTAAAGCCGCCTATGGCTTAGAACCTCATCAAGATGGTGTGTTGGTTATCAAGGTCTTTGAAGATTCACCTGCTGATGAAATCTTGCAAGAAAATGATGTCATCTTGAAAATAGATGAATTTGAAATTGCTGACGATGGCAGCATCAAACTGTCGGAAGATTTGCTCACCGACTACAAGCATGCAATAGATTTGCACCACATTAATGATTTGATTGGGATTAGCTACTCTCGGGACGGAAAGATCAATACTACTGCCTTGCTAGCCGAACCCTCGCCGAAGAGTTATAGCTTAGTAGCAGGGGAGCAATTCGACAAAATACCACAATATTACATTTACGGTGGTATTTTGTTTGTACCTTTGAATATGAACCTAATTAAACGTTGGGGCAGCGATTGGGGCCGCACTGCTCCTGTTAGTTTATTGCAAGCTCGAAACGAATGGAGTTCACCAGAAAGGCGCGAGTTAGTAGTGGCGCTCCAAATCCTTGCTGGAGACGTCAATCTTGGTTATCACGATTGGAGAAATTGGGTAGTTGAATATGTTAATGGAGAATCCATAACGGATTTCTCCCATTTCGCTTCATTGATTAATAACAATGAAGCGGAAGACATCGTATTTGAGAATAAAAATGGCTATCAAATGGTAATTAACCATAACGATGCCATAGACAGTGAATCGCAAATACTCTCGCAATATCGCATCCCTGCCGCTCATTCTGTTGGATTATTTGAAGAATAACCTTTTCCCCTTAATGATTGCTGACTATGATCGTAAACAAGGACCCCATGCAGTTTTTCTGCTTGGGGTTTTTTATGTAGCTGCCTACCTAAATATTAAGCATGATAGGATGAGAAAATAGTTTGGCATTAAGCTGGCTGCCAACTTATTTCCAGACTGAACTTCTAAATAAGGCAAATCCCAGGACTTTATTTCTCATGATTGAAATACTTGGCGTCATTATCACCGCCGCATTAATAAATAATGTAATTCTGGTCAATCTACTTGGCGTTTCAACTCTCTTCTCTAGTAGCAATAGCCTGCGTAGCGCCTGCGAATTAGCCGTATTCAGCTTTATAATTCTTTTTTTATCCTCATTTCTAAACCTTATCATCTATCGATTTTTCTTAAACCCAATTGGGTTAAGCTACTTGCGCTTAATTGCTTTTGTCGCGACAAGTTCTACTCTCACAATTATTTTTTATAAGTTTGCCAAAGATTACTTTCCTCTCACCATTCGCCGCCATGATCTAGCCTTCTACCTGATTGGCGCGAACAGTGCTGTCATCGGTGTCTCTTTATTAAATACCATGAGCGTGCGCACAATTTTCCAAAGTTTGGCATATAGCTTCGGTTCTGCTTTAGGCTTTGCTGTTGTTCTCATAGCTTTTGCCGCGTTACGCCTGCGCTTGGATGCTATGGA
>CAWKZI010000400.1:0-3105 GCA_963854365.1 Gammaproteobacteria bacterium | reverse complement strand
AGATTACTTGGTGCCGAGTCGAACACACCCTGGCCGATTCTTTGCATTACCTCAATCTCCTCAACTTTTTAAGCAGATACTGATGGCGGCCGGAATGGATCGTTATTACCAAATTGCTAAATGCTTCCGAGATGAAGATCTGAGAGCTGACCGACAGCCTGAGTTTACTCAGATTGATGTTGAAACTTCATTTATGGATGAAGAACAAATTATGTCGGTTATGGAAGAAATGATCAGTCATGTTTTTCGATCGCATCTAGATGCAACGCTTGGAGAGTTTCCGCGAATGACTTATGCGGACGCAATGAAAAAGTACGGCTCCGATAAGCCTGATCTCCGTATCGATTTGGAGTTAGTAGATATCGCTGATCTTATGAAAGAAGTTGATTTCAAGGTATTTAGCGGGCCAGCTAATGACTCCGAGAGTCGAGTAGTGGCTTTGAGAGTGCCCAATGGTAACGAAATAAGTCGCAAGACTATCGATGACTATGCCGAATTTGTTTCTATATATGGAGCAAAGGGATTGGCTTGGGTTAAGGTAAATGATTTGTCAGCAGGGCGGGAGGGGTTGCAGTCGCCAATTCTAAAGTTCATGCAGGAAGAAGTTATTAATCAGCTAATGCAGGCTGTTCAGGCTGAAACAGGAGATATAATTTTCTTTGGGGCAGACAAGGTAAAAATTGTAAATGAAGCAATCGGTGCGCTGAGAATTAAAGTAGCCGAAGACTTAGGTCAAGTAAGAACTGGATGGGCACCTTTGTGGGTTATCGATTTCCCTATGTTTGAACAGGCCTCCGATGGCAGTCTGACTTCTTTGCACCATCCTTTTACGGCTCCAGCTTGTGATATCGAGGAGCTGGCGCAAAATCCTCTGACTTCGCTCTCAAGAGCTTATGATTTGGTTTTGAATGGCACAGAGTTGGGTGGCGGTTCGATTCGTATTAATAAGACAGAAATGCAGCAGTCAGTTTTCGAAGTGCTGGGGATTGGCGAAGAAGAAGCCGAAGAAAAATTTGGATTTCTTTTGGAGGCTCTTAGCTACGGTTGTCCTCCCCATGGAGGAATTGCTTTTGGCTTGGATCGATTGATCATGCTGATGACAAGCGCCACTTCAATTCGAGATGTTATTGCTTTTCCAAAAACACAGTCTGCATCTTGCCCGCTAACTGATGCGCCTGGCGCAGTTTCGACGAAGCAGTTAAGAGAGTTGAATATTAGATTGCGTGAACAAGCAAAAGAATCAACCGCAAATTAGGGGTTAAGACTATGGCGGGTCATAGTAAATGGGCAAATATCAAGCACCGGAAAGCAGGGCAAGACGCTAAGCGAGGGAAAATATTTACCAAAATCATTCGGGAGCTCACGGTTGCTGCGAAATTGGGTGGCGGTAATGTGGCGGACAATCCAAGACTTCGTGCTGTAGTAGATAAGGCTCTTGCTGCGAATATGACTCGAGACACAATGGACCGAGCCATTTCTAGAGGTGCAGGAACGGCAGAAAGCGATGCCCTTGAAGAATTAGTTTATGAAGGCTATGGGCCCAACGGTGTGGCGATTTTAGTGGAAACGCTGACTGATAATAAGAATCGAACTGTGGCCGAAGTACGTCATGGTTTTAGCAAGTTTGGGGGTAGCCTCGGGACCAGCGGATCAGTCGCTTATTTATTCGAAAAAGCCGGCGTCATCAG
The DNA here is from genome assembly GCA_963854365.1 of Gammaproteobacteria bacterium. Lineage (GTDB taxonomy): Bacteria > Pseudomonadota > Gammaproteobacteria > Pseudomonadales > Pseudohongiellaceae > UBA9145. Next base: position 1,417 of record CAWKZI010000400.1, on the reverse strand, counting down.
TTTTTTGGCTGGCTGTGATGAAGAACAAATTATGGAAGTTGTCTTGGAATTAGGTGCCCACGATGTAGTCAGCAATGATGATGGCTCCATTGATGTAATGACCACCCTTGAAATTTTTGGCACAGTTCAGGACGGTTTAAAAGCCAGTGCTCTAGAGCCGGAAAACGCGGAGATGACCATGCTGGCTTCAACCGAAGTTGATCTTGATCTTACCGGGGCTCAATCACTTTTAGTACTTATTGAGCATATGGAAGACTTGGATGATGTGCAGAATGTTTACTCGAACGCCAATTTTTCAGATGACATAGCTAGTCAATTGTAGCTTGTGAATTTCACATTTCAGTCGTTAATTTATAAACACACCAAGTAACGAGTACACTGACGTTAAATATAATCTGCTAGACCCCACCATAAAAAGGAAATTTAATGGCCATAATTCTGGGCATTGACCCTGGATCCAGAGTTACAGGATATGGCCTGATTAACGCAGTAGGCAATAAACTTGAATATGTTGACTGCGGTTGTGTTCGGACTGAAACTGATTCACAGCCTGAGCGGCTAAAAATAATTTTCAATGAGCTGTGTCTGGTAATTGAGAAATATTCACCGCAAGAAGCAGCAATCGAAGAAGTTTTCATGGGACGTAATGCGTCTTCAGCATTAAAGCTGGGTCAAGCCCGGGGTAGTGCAATGGTGGCCTGTCTTTCACACGGTCTTCCAGTTGCAGAATATTCGGCTCGGAAGGTAAAACAGGCAGTCGTTGGTGCTGGCGGTGCGGACAAATTACAAGTGCAGCATATGGTTAAAGCACTATTGTCTATAAGTGATAAGATCGCCGAAGACGCTGCTGACGGCTTGGCAATCGCGATTTGCCATGCTAATACCCAAACCAGCATGATTAAAATGGCAGGAGCAAAATCATTTAGTAGAAAAAGATTACGTCGATGAGTCAATGCGCGTTTGTTTGCATTGTAATTCATTTCGAATAGTTACTAACCACTAACTAGTGGTTTAAAGGCAAAATATTGATTGGTCAGATTCGCGGAATCATTGTCGCAAAAAATCCACCAGAAATCTTGGTTGAGGTTGCTGGTATAACCTATGAAATTCAGGTGCCGATGAGTACGCTTTATAAGTTACCAGAATTAGGTCAGCAATTACTGCTGCATACTCACTTCGTTGTGCGGGAGGATGCGCAGCTGCTGTATGGTTTCTATGAATCAAAAGACAAGACTATGTTTCGTTCTTTGATTAAAGTAAATGGTGTCGGACCCAAAATGGCTTTAGCCATATTGTCGGGAATGGAGCCAGATGAATTTGTGCAAATAGTGCGCAGTAATGATGTGACTGCCATGATAAATATGCCGGGAATCGGCAAAAAAACTGCCGAGCGGCTAATAATAGAAATGCGCGACCG
>CAWKZI010000399.1:0-3129 GCA_963854365.1 Gammaproteobacteria bacterium | reverse complement strand
TAAAATTTCTTCACTACTGAGCAAATTTCTCTATTTTCGGCGAACTAGATCTTGATCAAAAATACGCTCAACGATTGGCTCGATTACATATCATTAATACACCCGCGCGAAATTGAGCTCGGCTTAGAGCGTATTGGATTGGTTGCGAACCGGTTGAATATAAGCAAGCCCGCTCCTAGTGTGGTCTCAGTTGCGGGAACCAATGGGAAAGGTTCTTGTGTCGCATTCATGGAGTCAGTTCTTGAGCAAGCTGGTTATCGCACAGGGGTCTATAGCTCTCCGCACATTCATCACTTTAATGAACGCATAAGAATTTGTGGCGCTGAAGCCTCTGACTCGGATATTTGTAGGGCGTTTTCGGTTGTCGATGAAGCTCGTAAAGAGGTTTCTCTAAGCTACTTCGAGTATGCAACTATTGCAGCATTATATCTTTTTCAATCTGCTGACCTAGATTGCGTACTATTAGAAGTTGGTTTAGGTGGACGTTTAGATGCTGTTAATTTAGTCGATGCTGATGTCGCAATTATTAGCAGTATTTCTCTCGACCATGAAGATTGGTTGGGTTCAGATTTGGAGATTATAGGCCAAGAAAAGGCAGGAATTATGCGTGCAAAGATTCCGGTTATCATAGGAGAGCAAAGTCCTCCTGAGAGTTTACGAATTAGGGCCAAAGAATTAGAAGCGCAAGCATTTTTCATAAACGAGCACTTCAATATTAATGTCGCAGCTGATCAATCATATTGGAACTGGGCGGGTAGTCAAGGTGCTGACAAAATTGTAAGCGAGAATAATTTACCTTTGCCTAAGTTAGCGCTTAGCAATGTGGCGACAGCGATGCAGGCCTTGCATCAACTTCCGCTAAAGCTAAAAAAAGAGCATTATGTTTATGCACTAAAAAACAAGACACTTGCCGGCAGATTTGAACAGCGTCGAGATTCTCGGACTGGTAAAAAAGTCTTTTTTGACGTTGCTCACAACCCAGCTGCAGCAAAGTTATTGTGCAAAAATCTCCAAGATTATCGCATACAAAATCCTGAGATCGAGAGAATAGCTGTAGTCATCGCGGTGATGGCAGATAAAGATATAGAAGCAATGGTGATTGCTTTAGAATCCTGCTTGGACATCTGGTATATTGCGCAAGTCGGTGATGCGCGAAGCTTAGCTTCAGGTGAGGCTTATCGGCGAATTGTCGAGGCTCTTAGAGCTTCTCCAGCTGGCGATAAGGCGGAAAGAAGTGCTACAGAATACGAATCTGTAGAAGCAGCTTATAAATCTGCCTGCAATGCTTATTCGGACGCCGATTTAATTGTAGTGACTGGTTCCTTTTTTACGGTCGCGGCAGTGAGGTTACTGACCGAAGAGCTCGCTCATTAAGGTTTAGTAACCAGACGCGGTTATAGAGTTAATTATTTGGTGTAGTACAGTAGAAATTTAAATTTATGAATTTCGGAGCAAAACCAGATTGAATCAGAGTGGCAAACAACGCATTGTTGGTGTCGTAGTACTTTTGGCCCTCGCTCTTGTCTTACTGCCCATCATCTTTGATGGTCAGGGCAGCTATCAAGGCGCGGTTACTTCGCGGATTCCGGATGTGCCAAACATTCCGCTTTTAGAAGAACCTATTCAAACCAGACCCGTGGTTATCGCTAATACTGATGCTATTAACATTAATACTCGCAATCCATCGGCTGCAAAAGCAGTAAACGAGGAGCCTGCCCAGGCCGATCAAAAAGATAACTTTGAAGTACTGGTTAGTACATCAGAGCCAGTTTTTATTCGTGAAGCCCCTAATCTCACTGCCACTGGCTTACCGGCTGGGTGGAGTGTACGCCTTGGTTCATTCTCAAACTCGGAAAATGCCACTAACCTTGTGCAAAAACTGCGGGCAGGCGGTTATAAGGCCTACACTAGAAGCATTCAAAGCGAGGAAGGTACTCTTATCGGGGTATTTGTGGGGCCTTGGATAGATAGGCCGAGAGTTAATGAGTACCAGCGGCAATTGCAAGAACAGTTTCAGCTCGCTGGCATTGTAGTCCGCTATGAATTGGAGCAACTTTAGGAGCGGTTGACATTTTGAGCGGTATGAACGGAGTCGATGCAGCAATATTAATTGTCATAGTGCTGTCTAGCCTATTTGGGTTATGGCGCGGCCTGATAAAAGAAGTTTTGTCTTTGTTGACCTGGGTCGCAGCTCTCTTGGTGGCTCGGGTTTACAGTGAAGTACTGGCGGAAATACTTAACAATGTCATAGATAGTGCTGCAGTTCGATATGTAACTGCATTTGTCGTGCTTTTTGTTGTTGTAATGATGCTGGGTACTTTATTAAATCACTTAATGTCGAAGTTGCTCACAGTCACGGGCCTTAAATTCGCTGATAGATTGTTAGGTGGTGTATTCGGACTAGGCAGGGGTGCGCTTATAGTTTTGATCATTCTTTTTATTGCCAGTGTCTTCGTCTCAGAGACGGAAACTTGGCAGCAATCGTTGTTGATTCCTTACGGGCAGAAAGCTATTGAATGGTCAAAGATATTTATTGACGGTAATAATGGTTTTGATTTATTACAAGGGTTAAATGCGATACCACAATAAGCAGTTTTAAATTAGATTAATGGTCGATAAACACGCAAGGATTTTAGTTCGATAATAGGATTAACGCGGAGCATAGTATGTGTGGATTGGTTGGAGTGGTAGCAAGTAATAATGTTGGCGTTTGTCTATATGACACGTTGACTGTTTTACAGCATCGAGGCCAAGACGCGGCAGGGATCATGACGAGTGATAACGGTAAGCTCAACCTCCGCAAAGACAATGGTTTGGTTAAAGATGTATTTCATAATCGCCATATGCGTCGGTTAACTGGCCAGATGGGAATCGGTCATGTTCGTTACCCAACAGCGGGAGGTTCTAGCCCGGCGCTAGCGCAGCCATTTTATGTAAACTCTCCTTATGGTCTCGCTCTTGCCCACAACGGTAATCTCACTAACGCGGCCGAGCTTAGTCGTGACCTCTTTAAAGAAGACTTGCGTCACATAAATACAGACTCTGATTCGGAAGTTCTTCTTAATATTTTTGCCCATGAGCTACAACAACAAAAAAAAATAGAACCCACAGCGGATGATGTTTTTGCGG
>CAWKZI010000398.1:0-3130 GCA_963854365.1 Gammaproteobacteria bacterium | reverse complement strand
CTGTGCCGGTCGAATTAACCGTCGTGCCCTCCGGAGTTTGTGTTATTGAAGTGATCTTAAGCTCAAACGTAAAAGTTTCGTCTTCAAGTTTTAGTTGCTCTGCAAGTGACATTTCCTAATCTCCTTTTTTATAAAAATCTAAAGCTAAGCTAAACGCTAAGCCTTTTAAGATGACTGCTCTAAACAGTCTAGCGACATTCTTACCAAAGAAACTTACTATTACAAATCATGTGGTGAATAATATAGCTCGCATTACTGCCTGAAATATATCCATTCATTCATGACATGAGTTTTAGTTTTATTATTTTTATATTGTAGGGAGAACTTAAGGATGGGCTGGAAGCTATAACACCCTATCTATATTAATACCTAGTCAGCAGTGGAAATGCTAGAATTATTTTTGAGGTATTTCCTGACACTAAACCGAGTATCTTCTGGGTATAAAAACTATTATTTAGAATATGCGGCAATTGGAAATACTTGTTAGATAATCTGGAACTAGATGTAGTACTACTTCAAGAATTCGCGATTATAGAAGATGACTCAATCAAAAATTATGCAACCGAAGTTACGGTAAGGAAAAATAATATGAATATTCAAATTAAAAAAATTGTATTTACGGCCCTGTTGTTCTTTGTTGTCAGCTGCTCTGAAGAATCGATTCAGAATATTGAATTTAGTGATTCGCGCGCGTTAACTTTAGTAAATAATTCTGCAGAATCCTTCTCTTCTGCCTGGGCGACAAAGAATTCAGACGCTATGGGTGAGCTTTATTCTGAAGATGCTATCCGTATTGTCTCTACACTGCATACGCCAGTTTACGGGAGAGAGGCGATAGCTTCTGGGTTCACAAAAGATTTTGATGAAGAATTCGCAATGACTACAATCGAGTCCATGGCTACCGTCGCACGATTTTTATCCCCGAATATCGTGTTTGGAACAGGAACATTCGATATAAAAGACTCGACCGGTAGCACAATAATGCAGGGTCTTTGGGGTAACGCGTATGAACTCCAAGGCAATAAACTTGTAATGTTAATGGAGTCAGCTGGGGCTTCGTCAACTAATGGAATGAACCCGAGTAGTTTAGCTATTCCGCAAATTACAGATCAAACATATAGCGGGCCTGGGTCTGATTTGGTCAACGACGGAGTTGTTGCGTATGAGGTGAATACCAACTCAGTAAATCCGAAAGGGGTAGCGGACTTGTTTACTGAAAATGGCATTATGGCCATTTCAGCTAATGATCGAGCCATCGTAGGGAACGATAATATACTAGAGTCAATAACCTCAAGTGCAGCGCCAGGAATTACACTGGATGCATGGGCCTACGGGTATAGAGAAATAGACGAATCTTATGCGCTAGGCTGGGGCGGCTATAAACAAACAGACTCTTCTGGATCAATAATCGAATATGGCCAATGGGGAAATATTTGGGAAATTACAACTGACGGACTAAAGCTTGTTATCGAACGAGCAGGTGCTTTTTCGGGAGAATAAGACCTACTGTTTTTCCGTTGCTGCTAATGCGGATGTTTACTATGAAGAAAGTTAGTTTAGATGTATGGATTCAACTCTTTGGCATGGTCGGTATTATTGGCTCCTTAGTTTTTGTTGGATTGGAGATGCGGCAATCGCAAAGAATCGCTATTTCAGCCCAACATCAGCAGCGAGGAGCTTCGGCTGTAGCGATGATTGTTGGATTTTTAGAAGGTGGCGAGGATTGGGATGCGACAGTCCGACCCGATTCCATAAACGACATGGAAATAGCTAGACGAAATGCACATCAGATTAATTGGTACTTTGTGGAAAACGACTTTAATCAGTATCAAAACGGACTGCTGCCCGATAATGATTGGGAAGCTAAAATTAATATTTTGGAGTTTCTTCTTAGTGAGTGTGATTTAAGGCCTATTGTCGATTTTAGACAGCGATTTTGGTCAGCCGATTTTATGGAAGTTATAAATTCTATTGACGACCCATGCATTTAGGTATTTAAGCAAGGAATAATTATGAGCGATGTAATTCATTGGATGTATGAAGGAGAGATAGTCAATAGAAGGCTTGTGGATGAAAAGCTGGAAGAAATAGTAGCTCACGTTAAAGCAAATGAGCCTGGAGCGCTAGCGTATGAGTATTGTCTAAATGCAGATGAAACCAAGCTTACTATATATGAACGTTATAAGGACAATCAGGCGGTTCTTGCGCATGGAGATAACATGCAATCGTATTTTTATTTCTTTGAAGAAGCAGTGCAGGTGACAAAATTTATCGTTTTTGGCAATGTAAACAGCGAGGCTGGAGAAATTCTTTCAGGGTTTGGCGCAGAATTCCAGAAACCTCTTGCAGGTTTCGTAAGATAGGAAAAACCATGGACAAACTACTAACAACAACTCTACTCTGCTTTTCTGTTGCTGCTAGTGCGGATGTTTATTTTTGCAAGTCAAAAGCGGGAGAAATCCTTTATGATTTTACGATACCCGCTCAGGGGGAGCACTCTGGTCTCATCAAGCATCTGTTATATCGAATATTCTAATAACAGGACCTTCTGCAGACATCGCAGTTATAGCGTCAACAGTTCCGTCTTCTGTTCTAAAGGCGAGATATTTTCCATAATGCTCCTTTGAATCCCAAACCTCAGTCATTACATAATTTTTTGGATCATCAACATTCAAGGTCAGATTTATCCCTTGGCAACCATCATATGCTCGGGTAACAGGGTATGCACCTTTACAAATTCCAGCAAATTCATCTACTAAACCTTCTTTTAGTACACCTTCCAACAACACACTGACAGACATTTAAACCTCCTTTATATTTTAAATAATTTTTGAAACCATTTACTTTACTCACTATCTATAATTGCATAAGTCCTGCTGTTTTCAAACTACTAACAAAAACAACCCTGCTCTGCTTTTCCAAGCCTTAACCAGGCACCATAATCTTTACAGTCCAAAGCCTATCCTCTGGCTCTTCAGTCCTAGATAGCTCAACACGGGCCTTCTCTGTCCAAACAGCTTCTTGATTCAATGTTGACGAGCCCGAGACTCGAGGCGCAATGAGAAAATTGGCTTCTTGCTCATTGCAAGGGTCATTCAAAGTGGCTAGAAATCAATAGCATCTAAGAACA
>CAWKZI010000397.1:0-3147 GCA_963854365.1 Gammaproteobacteria bacterium | reverse complement strand
GAGCAGGGTTATTTTTCTGTGACAATGTTATCGAAAATTTCCCTGCTGTGTATAATTATGTATTATCTTTAATCGTGCTTACTTCCATATGGTAAATCTGTCCGCCACGCCAGAGTTGGACATTTGAAACTTGCCCCCCAAAGAATTCGCCGGCAATTTTTTCATAAGTAACGGCACATTCATCATTTTCATATATGATTCTGAATTCAGAAGATACTGTATCTTCATCAAGAACCATGGCGGTTAATTCTTTATCGAGCTCTTCTCCCTTTAAGGTTCTGCTTTCATGAAGTAATACCATTACGGCGTCTTCGGTAAACATGTTTTTCACTCCATCTAAGTCTTTCGCATCCCAAGCCGCTTGCAATTTTTCCATATTAGTCATAGTTCCACCTTTTTTGTTTTCTCATGATGTTTTACGATGGCATAAAAAGAAATAACTAAATTATACCAAATCGTATTTTATAAATTCGGTTATCCACTATCGCTACACAGAAGAGCAGAGTAGGATAATTGTTGTCAGTGTTTTTTTATCACTATATATCTCAATTGATACCAAATCTTTTTTCATGACTGCAATATTAATCGCGTAAATAAGATAGCAGAGACTATTAACTGCCAAATTAAAGCGGCAAAAAAAGAGCCTGCGACTGGTATTAACACCAAAAGGAGAGCAAGAAGTACGTTAACCCAGAGGATTAATATGTACATGTACCCTCTCAATTTTTTACGTTCTTCTTCATTTAGTAAAAGCTTAGTGCTTAAATAAGTTCCAATAGTAGTAGCTACCAAGATACAAGATAGGCCGTAACTTGAAAAAGCCCATATTTTTGAAATTCCGAAAGATAGAGCAAGAATAGGCAGTAACGATCCAAACGCAGCTGCGAAAGAAAGACATAGCATACAAAAGGTTCGGTGCTTTACTAATGGATTACTCTTTCCATCTTTAGCACCGATTACAATAACTAGGCCGGAGAAACCAGCCAAGACTATTGCAAATTCTGAAATACTAGCTGTAGAGGAGGCGTCCATATCAAATTCTCAATTGGCGGCAACAGAAAAGCAGAGCAGAGTTATTGTTGTTAGTAGTCTTTTCATAATTATTTCTCAAAACATCAAGACAGTTTACTCTCTGTCTCCTGTCCATTGGAAAAATATCTTCCAGCTACCTGTTTCTTTTCCATAAAGATAGATGCTGCTTCCTTCATATAGGAGTTCGCCAGCGTCATTGTAACGAGAATAATCGAGGTCTAAGTAATAGATGGGGTCAGATAGGCGATGGATTTCTAGGCTGTCCGTCGTGCTGTATGCGTATCCATCTTGCAGTGGAAACGATTCCCAGAACTTAATGATTTCCTCCTTTGTATGAAAGACACTGTTGGGCGTCGTGAGCTGATTTACTGAAGGAAATTGGAAATGTGTTGCCAGTCCAATCGAGTCTCGGGCGATGAAATCTTTAAGGTATGCCTCAAAGCTAGTTTGTATGAGCGAAATGTTAGGGTCTACTTCCTCGGCATAAGAAAAGCTAATTGAAAATAAAAGTATTGCTCCGGTTAAAAGTTTATTCATAACTGTACTCCGTTTTTGTTACAAAGAAGATATTACAGGTATCGGATGTCAGAGAGCTTAGTCTCTTCAAAGAGCTGACCATAAGCACCCCCTGCAAACCCAACAAGCAGTAGGGTGGAATGTAGAGATGAGTAGTTTCATAGTCTTGTTCTCAGGAGTACCTAACCGTTCGTCTAATATAGTATGTATAGGGGTGCGATGGAACCTACTTGGGCAAGCGGGTTGGGGGGGTTAACAATTCATAAAACGTACTAGTTCAATATTACTAATACGCGCCGCATCACGGTGGGAAGGAAACCATGAAGCATTGTCTATTCCAACTTCACTTCAAGTCTTCCACGAGTTGAATAAATTTCTGGGAAAACCAGGGTTTAGCTTCTGGCCACCAGGCTGCGGGAGGGCCGTTATTTAGCAAGCGGATCAGGCTGATCGCCTGATCACGCTCGTACTCGGGGAGGGGTAAATTAAGATCACCTTCATACTTCCGAAACAGTGCCACCCATAAACAACAAACTCTATATGCCTCTTTTGTAGTTAGCCCGTAGGTATTCTCCAGTGCCGCCATGCCGGGTAGCCGCATATCCGCCTTCGCATAGATATTGCCTAGCAAGTCACCCAGCTCTGGGTTTGTTGCCTGTGCCAATAATATATTACGGCTGCCTTCCATTCGCGCCTGCAATGTAGCATCCACTCGCGCGCTTCTATCCGAACGCATCTGGACTCCTACAAAAATCAACGAGCCAATTACTCCAGCAGCTCCAATCAACTCTCCAATCGCGGCGATCGCGTCCCAATTTAGCATCTGCTTATCCTTTTGATGTTCGCGATAGCGCCGAAGGCATTGTCCGCATAAGTAAAGCCTATGAAAAGTAGAACGCCTACTTCTGAGCCATCGCTAACTCACTTTTTTTAAATCTCCTTTAATGTATCGGAATAGGCACGGTAATAATTAAGTGAGGCAAAAAGACCCCACGGGGTTTAATATTATGCCCGCTTAGAAAGAATGAATAAAAATCTAACAAGCCAATCTAAGTTTACTTATTAGTAGGTGGGTTAGTAGGTAGCGTTATTAATTTACGATAAGCCAATAATCCTATTGGATGTTCGATTTCGCCTCTGGGAACTATCTCCTTTTGCTCTCTCAAAATCTACTGTACTTTTACTCTGATCGATTTTATTTCGCACTCGACTGCATCGGCGTGCAAGTAGCCGTTGATCCAGCAATAATAAAACCCTTAACCTTAAGTCGGAATGGAAGTCCGTTCGAAAAGTAAATTGAAATTGGTTAGCGTGCATTTTGTTGCATACAACCGAGACGGAATGTAAATTACCTCCTACTGAAAAGCTCGGAGCAATGCACGGTGCGCAGCGACGCAGAACTTCTCGATCACATTCTTAACCATATTGATAACGGCACAACCGATCTCGGTGATGAGGATTGGTTTGAGCCCGTGAAAAACTACACTTCTCAATCACGCTTCGATGCTGAAAGGCGGCTCATGCGGCGCCTACCTATTCCTTTTTGTCCAGTTGTTGCTTTACCTGAGGCTGGCTCCTACGTGGCGCGGGCTTCCGCCG
>CAWKZI010000396.1:0-3163 GCA_963854365.1 Gammaproteobacteria bacterium | reverse complement strand
AAATAGTTACTCTTATTCTAGTAATAATTGATTATAATAGTAGTTCTATAATCTTAACTTCGAATCAAGAGTATCATAAGCTCTATGGCTATTAAATTACCTAAAATAATTGCAACTTCTGTGGTTCGTGGAAGTGTTCAAGGAGAGAGCCATGGCGGTATATACACGGTTGACTTTGCAACACAGAAAGGTGAGCAGCATGTTGATTGGAATACCGGTGAAATAGATTTTGAAGGTCGAGGCGCAGATCGTGGGTTAAGAGGCATTACTTTTGATAATGAGAATATTTATATCGCTGCGAGTGATGAAATTTTTTGTTATAACAAAGACTTTAAATTAATAGTTTCTTTCAAAAATCGCTATCTCAAACATGCCCATGAAATATGCAAGATGGGAAGACGTATATTTATCAGTTCGACTGGTTTTGATAGCCTCCTCGCTTTTAATTTGGATACTAAAAAATTCGATTGGGGCTTTCATCTTCGCAAAGAATATGATGAATGGACCGGTGGTACTTTTGACCCACAACGCAATATAGGCCCACGTGAAGTCAATGATTTTCACATCAATATGGTCGATGTAAATAATAATGGAATCTATCTAAGTGGCTTAAGAACAGATAGTTTGCTTTATTTAACCCCAAATAATTCTATTGAAATCGTTTGTGATCTTCCTTCCGGGACACATAACCCAAGACTTTGGAATAACGGTGTTTTATTCAATGATACTGCAAGTGATAGTGTGCGTTTCGTTCCGCAAGAAGGCGAAGAACAAGCCTATAAAATAATCTCCTATAAAGAAAGTGATATTGAATTTTCGGGAATAGATGACTCCAAGATCGCTCGGCAAAGCTTTGCACGCGGATTATGCACTATTGATGAACGTTTTATTGCCGTGGGCTCATCACCTTCAACCATCACTTTATATGATCTGGAAAATAAACAACAAATAGGCTCAGTCAATCTTTCGATGGACATTCGTAATGCTATTCATGGTCTTGAAGTTTGGCCTTTTAAAGACTAAAAAAAACCGGGCAAAAGCCCGGTTTTTTTCTAACTATCAATAATCAGCGTTTATTCACCCCAACGCTTCATATAACGAATACCAAACTCACGTGGTCTGTTTGTATAAGCATCCACTGTATGAGTCCTGCCTCCAGCTTTCGATGAAGCTTGTGCCCAACCAAAATCACCTGTTCCCCAAGTGTAGTTAGCTCGTTCATCCGACAAGTTATTGATATAAGCTGCAACTTCCCAATTTTCTCCTTGTAACCCTGCTCTGATATCCATAATTGCATAGCCTGGTACTCTATGCTGAGGATTCGCAGAAGAATTTAGAGAGTCATTCTCTAGCTTATTAATAATTCCACCCTGAGTTGATGCTTGGAAACGAACATACTTGTACATTGAACCAAGTACTGACGATTCTTTGCTCCATGTTGCCCAGAGAGAACCTTTATTTTCAGGTACCAACGGAAGACGCCATCCTTTTTTCACCTCAAAAGAATCCGGCGTACCATTTAGATCATGGTTACTATCGGTCATTGCCTCCATTCTTTCGTAGTTAAGTCCGAATGTTAGGTCTTGTGTTACTGCATACTCGACATCTATATTAACACCCGAGATATGAGCTTGACCGGTATTAGCCACCAAGTTTTGCCATGGCTGACCACAAACACCTGCTGTTTTAACAGAAGAGTCTGTAGCTAGTCCAGTGATCTTAGCAACCGCACCATTTGCATCACATGGTGTATTGGATGGATCGACTTGCTCTAGCTGATATTGATCCCATTTCATGTAATAAGCTGTCAAGTTAAATCGTCCACGTCCCTCACCAAATGTAGAGCGAATACCTGCTTCTGTATTATCCATAATATCTGGGTTATATGCATTCGGGAAGTATGGGTTACCTCGACTTCGGTTAACTCCACCCGGACGCTTACCTCTTGTAAAGAGTGCGTAAGCCATAGTGTCCTCATTCAGATCATATTTTAAACTGATCTTTGGAATGGTCACTTTATCCTGACCAGCACGTGCCGGTGGTAGGCCATTATTAGCTAAACGATAGGCTTTATCTGAAGGTGCTGGATAACCTTTCTTGAAATCGGCCTGTGAATGAATTGCTCCAGGATGATCCACATAATATGCGCTGCTGTTCCCACGATCATATGTTCTTAATCCTAACGTAAGAGTAGCTCTATCCGTCATCCTTACAGACACTTCACCAAATAATGCTTTTTGATCCCAGAGTGTTCTTTGATCTGAGTACCAGCTTGAAGTTGCTTGTTTCGGGAATTGAGCCCCTTGTACAAACGCATAATATTTAGCAGAGAAAGAACTTTGGAAAGTACTGGCATCATTTATACCATCGGTTGGTACCGCAAATGGTGCCGTCCATTCATCCACTGTGTCTTCTATATACAACCCTACAATCCAATCAACACGATCACCTTCGGATTGTAAGCGTATTTCTTGAGATACTTTCTTAACCCCATAAGTACCCTGAGAGGTTGAGTAGAAGTCAGAATCTATATCTGCTCCTTGACAATATCGTGGGTAAAGAGCTAGATAACCCGTTGAAGCATTTGTGTAATAGTAAGGCATACCTGCAGAATAAGTTGCTGCATCGTATGCACTATCTGAACAGTAGTTATGCGACCAATAATGCGCGTAATCGGTAATATCCGAAACACCTCTATCTCTGTACTTATAATAGTTGGTCGATGAAACTAAATCAGCAAATCCTAAATCACCTTCAATTAATAAATCATAAGCTTTAAAATTTTGCTTGTGCCAGCCATCTACAAACTTAACTGTTTTGAGATCACCAACATAAGGGTTATAAGAGTTACCACCACCCGTGGTACTGACATGCTGCATCATTCCTGTGAGGGTCGCACTCCAGCTATCATTCATATCCCATCTGAGTTTAGCCCGATAACCGTTTGTTTCTGAGTCGTTCCAATTTTTTTCAACTGCATGAGCGTTTGATAATGTCCCGTATTTTTGGGTATATTTCGCTCCTGTTATCGCATTTTTATCGGCGGTATAACCTAAAACGTTATCAATATAGCCGCCTTCAGTGTCACTGTAAGCAGCAATTCTCAGTGCCATTTTATCTTCAACAATCGGAAGGTTAAAGACTAATGAACCACGATAACTTG
>CAWKZI010000395.1:0-3170 GCA_963854365.1 Gammaproteobacteria bacterium | reverse complement strand
TATGCCTCACGCTACCTCCCTCATTCTGCTATTTAAGGCATCTCCTGTATCTCAACCAGGCTGGTTTATAACACCTCATCTTTAACCTATTCAGAGATAAGGGGGGGGGTCATGATTTGGAATTGAAGTAATAAAGATGATTTTAGGAGGACCTCATTGTCCCGAATACTGCTCTACTTCATCCTCAACCACGACCAATTCCACACTGGCCTGCTGGAACATGTCTCGGGTATCTTGAGCTGCATGGTATTTCTTTTTGGCAATCACCTTAGTGATGCCCACACTGATGATCAGCAACGCACAGACGCGGCAGGGTTCCATCTTGCAGTATAAGGTGCTTCCTTTGAGCGAAATCCCGTGTTTGGCAGCCTGACAGATCGCATTCTGCTCCGCATGAATGGTCCTCACACAATGCATCCGGGACGTGCCATCCTCCTCCACGACCTTCTTCATCAAATGTCCCACCTCATCACAATGGGGGAATCCTGGAATAGAACCAACATAGCCCGTACAGACGATCTGCTTGTCCCTGACCACGATGCATCCGCTGCGACCCCTGTCGCAGGTTGCGCGTTTGCCCACCTCATCCATCAATCCTAAAAAATATTCATCCCAACTCAGCCTGCGGTAGGTCTCTTCTCCCATGATGATCCTTTATCTTTCCTTTTCTGTTAGTTAAAAATAAGTATCGAAGGACGTCTCCGTTTTACCTCAATTTCAAAAGTAAAATAATACTGTTTGTTTTATTAGTATTACCCAAAATATAACATAAATATGATGGAATTACAATGTGAGGGCGATTATACTTGGAGGGTGTCTGACTGTGAAGAAATTAGTGGGGGTATCTGATTGAGGAAATAGTTTCAAAAATTTCAAAAAGGTATTTTTGTTTTAATTCCTGCATTCCCATAAGAATCATACCCTTTGGGATGGGTAACTTTAAGCATTTGATTGAATAAATTTTGAAGATACTTCATCGGTTCTTTAAATATAATATATCCACTAATGTTAACAGATTTAGGGTAGGTTTAATAGCCCTATTGGTTCCGTTCCTCGCTGGTATTATATGGTTAAGTTTCCTCAAGTAGTATCATAAGGGGCGTCATGAAAAGCTATTTCCCACTCGAGCATATTGCTAAAATGACGGGCACAGGCCTCTTGGATCTCGGCTGGAGCTATCATCCCCAACTCATTTACCCGGTGTATCATCCAGTTTACCTGGTCACGAAAACTAGCGGTTACGTGGAGAACAATCCATGATTTCCTTACGCCGGTGGCATTACCAATTGCAGCTTTCTTACACCAGGTTAAATACATCCATTCTGCTGCGAGCATGGCTGAGATAATCTCGAGGAATGAGCATGACTCTGCGATTCCCACTGCTCCGTCGCGGAGTAATGCCGCTTTCCCTTTAAATGAACTTGGTGTCAAAGGGATGTATTTAACCCCCATCGTACGGAAAGTCTCCCTGAAATATTTATCCTGTTCTGTAGCCAGTGTATATACTATTGATACGAGACGGTCCTGGTCTCCTGCTGAAGGTGCCTTGGCCAGGGCATAGGAAAAGATAGTTATTGCCGAACGCACAAAGGCATGTTCGCAATACAAATATCTCTTGAACACATCCTCTGGTAATGTATTCGCCGCCATATCACTTGTGAACCTATGATTTATCATGTTATCCCAATGTCGCATGCTTCGCGTCTTCAGCCATTCGGAAAAATTTGCCTTAGCATGCTGTTGGGAGAAGGTAGAGAAATCTTGGAATGTATCAGACATGTTAATTCTCCAAACTTAATTGAAAACTAGTAACGAAAAAACCTCCCTTCAAGTCTAACTTTTTCCGTCCAAGTAAAAGAATGCCATTAAAATAACTAAACAAATATAAAATTATTCAACTAAATTATTGCAGTTAGCTTTTGAGTGTAGGCTTCGATGTTAGAATATAGTTTGTAACAAGCAATAATAAGCTTTGTAGTATATAATTTGCTGAAACCCTTGTAATTACTTTAATCCTAAGTATGGGAAAAGATAAACGGAAGAATTGCTACTAATAAAAAGATACCATTTTAATATTTTGTCATAATACACTAGGTAAGCATTTAAGTAAGTTTGCAATTTTTTTCTGCGAAGGAAAGGCTGAAGTTGTTCCCCGTTGGGTTACTGTGAGGCTGGCAACTTGTACAGCAAATTTCATGCTATGCATTAGAGGCAAGCCCAGATCCAGCGCAGCAACGAGAGACCCTACGAATGCATCGCCCGCTCCAGCTGTGTCCACAACGTCCATTTTCGGCGCCTTTAACGTGATGCGATCCACTTCGTCAATAGCTATGGCACCGTCAGGACCAAGTGTAACGACAACCTTTCCCACTCCAGCTTTCAACAGGTATCTTCCTGCTGTCTCGGGGTCTTCAGAATTACCGAGTTGTGCGGCTTCGATTTCATTAACAACGGCAAGGCTTACCAAAGGCCAAATTTCATCATAAGAAAAACCAATAGGCGATGGGTTTAAAACAGTTCTTGCTCCAGCACTCGCAGCCACTTCCAGACATTTTTTAGTGGTTTCCTTGGTTAGATTTCCCTGAAGTAGGAGAGTATCTTTAGCCTGAACGGATTCCAAGCGACGGGCAACAGTATCAAAAGTTAACCACCTCGCCGCCGAGTTAGTACTGACAATTGTGTTCGATCCATCCGGGGTGACTAGGATAATTGATTCATCAGTCTGGAACGGTCCGATAAGTAATTCGGCGATCCGTAATCTTTCGGTAGCCAGACGATCCCTAATCACACTAGCTGCCGCGTCATCTCCTAAAGGAGCAACGTAGTCAACGAGCCCCCCCGATCGGCTCGCAGCTATCGCCTGATTTAATCCCTTTCCACCCGCATCCACCATACGCTCGGAGGCTAGTAATGTTTCACCTGTGCTTGGCAGTCTCTTAATCTCATAAAAAATATCAACTGTTGCATTTCCGACAACAAGAATGCTCATTGTAACCGTCTAACCTGTTCCATGAATACATCCACTCGATCAGTGTCTACTTCATTCCACCACAAACCGTCCCGTTTGAGAGAGCTCGCGATAATCACGCCATCAGCAACACTCAATATTTCAGAGATATTTTCCACGTTCACACCGCTTCCAACTAGGACGGGAAGGGATGTTGCTGCTT
>CAWKZI010000394.1:0-3185 GCA_963854365.1 Gammaproteobacteria bacterium | reverse complement strand
ATTGATGGGCAATATGACATGCTGGTGCTATAGGACCGACGACCTTTGCTGTCTACCGGAACTTCCCCTGTATCAGGATCAATGATTGGTGAGATACCAACGGGATACCGCGAGCCGACACCTGACACATTTAGGTTATCCAGCGTCATGGTGCATAGAATTGCGCTAAGCTCTTCTTCTCGATGAGCAAGGTGGGCTGCTTTTCCATGGAAGTCTTCTGCTTTGACCTTGGGCCTTTCAACAGCAGATTCACAAGCATTATATTCGGTTTCTAGATCTGCTCCTTGAAGTCGAAAGCTCTTTTCAAGACGTCGACTGTTGGCATAAGTTTCGATACCGACTGGCACAACTCCAACCCCAAGTAGAGAGTCATAAAGTGCTAGACCCTCATCACTGTTATTGTTCAGATAGATTTCCCAGCCGCTCTCCCCAACGTAGGAAATACGAGCCGCCCAGACATCGATCTTTTTTCCACCAGATAAATTGAGGGTGAGGTATTTTGCTGTAACAAAAGGAAAATTCTCGATGCTGATTTCACTGGGATCAATAAAATGCCCCAGAGCATCTATTGCCCAAGGCCCCCATAATCCTAAAGTTGCTATATCGTGGGTTCGAATATTGATATCTGCTTCCAGCCCCAGATCGTCCCGATAATTGCGCAAGGTAACCCAGTCCCGGTTCCCATCAGCGCCACCTGTAACTACTCGATAACTATCTAAGCCTAAGCGAGAAATAGTCAGGTCTGCATGGACACCACCATCCTCGTCTAGGAAATTAGTATAGATGATTCGCCCTTCAGGTGTGTTGCCGCCAACCTTCGCCACCGAAAGATACTCCAACATGCGCTCTGCATCTAAACCCTTGATGTCTATGATCGCGAAGTGGGATAGATTGATCATCCCAGCTGATTCGCTCATGGCTAGATGCTCTGCGTTAGCGATCTCGTAGGGTACGTGGCGTCGATCCCATTCGTTTTCTCGAACTGGAACCTCTTTTAAATAATCGCCAAGTTTTTCTCGATTACTTTCATATGCAAGGGCACGTTCCCAGCCAGCAACTTCGTTGTCAAAGTATCCCCCAAGCTCCTTTTCCCTCTTATAAAAAGGACTGACAAAAAGTTCTCTGTTACTAATATATGGCTCCCTGGGGTGAACAGCAGGGGTATAAATAGTTTGAGAATTCTCAAAAGCTCGCGTTTTAACAAAATCTTTTTCTTTTTGCGCAGGATAAAATCTAGCAATATCAAAAGAATGCATGTCTACCTGAGTTTTGCCATTAATCATTGCTTCTGCACAGAGCCTTGCGCATCCTGGACCGTCTTTTACCCAAACTGCTTCACACATCCAAAAACCTCTAACCTCTGGACTTTCACCAATCAAAGAGCCAGCGTCAGCAGTGACCGATAGCAAGCCATTAAATGAACTTTTTTCATCCCAGCCCAGCTCGGCAAGTATAGGGGTTGTTTCGAATGCTCTTTCGAGGGGTTCAGCGATCTCTTCAAGCTCCAAGTATCTCATTGAGTCTGAGCCCATGGTTTTATTAGGATTGCCAATATCCTCGGGATCAACAAGTCGAGGCTCTTTATCCTCGTAAAAACCCCATTCAAGCATCCCCCCATGTAGTCTGCCTGTGTCTCTAACATAAGCTGAATTTCCTTGATCACGAAGTAGTGGGTAAACAAGTAATTCCTCTGTTCCTTGTATTTCTGGGAGTGGACCAAAAAATAATAAAGGATGTTCAACCGGCATTAGTGGGATTTTAACACCAGCTATATCCCCCATTAATGGACCCCAGATTCCTGATGCAATAACAACTTTGTCAGTTTTGATTGTTCCTTTATCGGTTTTTACCCCAGTAATACGACCGTTCTCAATTTCAAATCCTATTGCTGGTGTGTCGGTGTATGTACTTAAAGCACCTTTCTCTTTGGCACTTTCCACAGCAAAGTTCACCACATCCTGGGAGCGAGGCGTTACTAAGCCGGCATCTGGATCCCACATTGCACCGCGTATCGAATCTTCATCTAATAGTGGAAATTTTTCTTTGGCTTCGGATGCAGAAATTAAGTGAACGTTAGTCCCAAAAGCTTTCCCTGATTCCACTTTTCGTTTGAGTTCTTCCCATCGCGCATCGTCGTCCTTCCTGCAGATTTCAAGACCTCCTTTTTTTAGAAAAAAGCCATTATCTTCATAAAACTTTCGACTAAAATCAGTGGCCCAGCAGCCAAGCTTGTCATGAGTTGTGTTGTAGACAAAATCCGAAGCATGAGCTGTGGATGCTATATCTGATGGAATTATGGTGGATTTTTCTAACCCTACAATATTTTTTTGGCCTAGGTCTGTGAGCCAGTATGCTAGCATCGATCCAACGATGCCACCTACGCCCACTATTACTACTTCGGCATCTACAGGGAATTTAGTGGATTTTGTTGACATCTTTACTTTACCAATAAAACTGTTATATCTCGATAATATTCCTCATAGATATATCTGTCCAATACTTTTTAATCTCATTATTTGTTGACACAATTCATGTAAAAAAATATGATTAATTTTCGTGATTAGATCTTATTGCCGCGAACTTAAATAAGGCGCTAAAACGGAAATTATTCCTAGGATTTAACATAAAGCACAGTTAGTTTTTTAACTAAGAAAAAATATGTGTGGGTTCGTTATGTATATGAAAAAAATAATCGAGCTTAATTTTAGAGGTATAGATTAATGAAAAGACAATTAATAGAAAGGTTGAATGAAGGCCCTGTCATTTGTGCAGAAGGTTTTTTATTTGAAATTGAAAAAAGAGGCTATCTCTCTGCTGGTGAATTTGTTCCTATGGTCTCACTGGAGCATCCAGATGCATTAGAAAATCTACATAAAGATTTTCAACACGCAGGGTCAGATGTAGTAGAAGCTTTTACTTATAACGCTCACAGAGAAAAAATGAGAGTTATTGGTAAAGAAGATCTCCTGGAGCCATTAAACAGAGCTGCATTAAAGATTGCAAAGAAAGTTGCTGATAATCCCATTGGTGGTGGAGAGGCCAATTTGATGGCAGGAAACATTTCAAACTCAAATATTTGGGAAGAGGGCAACAAAGAAAGTCATGCGGAAGTTGAAAGAATGTTTAGTGAAATGGTTGAGTGGTCCGTGGATGAGGGAGCTGACTTATTGGTTGGTGAAACCTTT
>CAWKZI010000393.1:0-3188 GCA_963854365.1 Gammaproteobacteria bacterium | reverse complement strand
AAATGAATGAATTCCTGCTTAGACTCTCTGTCTCTAAACTTAACCCAAGTGGCTATCCGAGGCAGTGCCGCATCCCAGCTTTTACTGCCAATTTGATCAGGATTTTCTGAAAGCCAAAACTCACCGCTATCCAAAAGCTGAAAACGATCTCGACGATAAAAGATGGGGGAAAACTCACCACTATTTTTACCGTCATTTCTTCCCACGCCATACCAACTGTAGTTGGGCAATAAGACTGTAAGATCATCGATTTGGCTGCGCAGAACTTCTTGCATACCAACGAGGTCAGCAGCGTGAAACCTAACAACACTTGCGACCATCCCCTTGCGATTAGGCCACGCGTGCTCGCCATCATCGGGGTTGTTGTAACGAATATTAAAACTCAAAACATTGACACTGCTAGCGGCACTTGAACTAACAGCGCCTTGCTCAGCTGCTACCCCTAACTGGGCAAACATTATCAAGGTAAGTAATAGTGATGGCAAAATGGTTTTCATAGGATTGGACCTGATTTGTACACACCAAATAATTGGCTATTATAAGAACAATAAGTGACACTGAGATGATAGTAAATTAATGCATCTACTCTTCAAACTCTATGCCATTCGATTCACAATATAGACGACCTATATTTACTCTGTAAGAAACCGCTGGATGTGAAAATGGCAATGATGCTGAGAAACGTATAATCTGACAGTTGCCCTGTCAAACAGGGCGAGACTTATGCCAGAATATTTAACAGAATCAGCTAGAAGAAGTGAACTATGCATAGAACCACAGGATTTCTCGCTGCTCTTTTAGTGACATTTTCGGCCCCCTCTGCCTTCGCTCGCAATAAAATACTATAGGAGCAGATCTGTTACACCCCAGCAAGTACATCGCATCAATGGCAAAAAGGAAATTATGAGTACATATCAAAAATCACAGGATGCAATTTCTGCCCTGACGTCAGAGCAGTTCCGAGTGACCCAAGAAAGTGGTACTGAGCGCCCTGGTACTGGCGAGCTATTAGAGAACACATTGCCTGGCATATACGTAGATGTGGTCTCTGGAGAGCCTTTGTTTGCGTCGTCTGCCAAGTATGAATCAGGATGTGGCTGGCCAAGCTTTACCAAAGCGATAGACTCAGTCAATGTTAATGAAATTACTGATACAACACACGGCATGGTCCGGACTGAAGTGCGTTCTACTCATGGTGATAGTCACCTAGGGCATGTATTTCCGGACGGGCCCAAAGATCAAGGCGGGCTGCGTTATTGTATTAATTCAGCTTCACTGCGTTTCATCCCTCGAGATGAGATGAGCAGCCAAGGATATGAAGCCTATTTAGATCAAGTAGAGGATATTTAGCAATGGCAAATGAACGTGCAGTCTTAGCCGGTGGTTGTTTCTGGGGCATGCAGGATCTTATTCGCAAACGGCCCGGCGTCACCGCAACGCGTGTTGGTTACACCGGCGGTGAAGTGGCCAATGCTACCTACCGCAATCATGGCAACCATGCTGAAGGTATCGAAATATCATTCGATAATGCGGTTGTCAGCTATCGACAAATTCTAGAGCTTTTCTTTCAAATTCATGACCCCAGTACACAGAACAGACAAGGGAACGACACCGGAACATCCTATCGCTCAGCCATTTATTACAAGTCTGATACTCAGCAGGCAGAAGCACTAAAAACCATTGCTGATGTGGATGCCTCCGGATTATGGCCTGGAAAAGTAGTAACCGAGGTAGAAGCTGCGAGTGACTTCTGGGAAGCTGAGGTTGAACACCAAGACTATTTGGAAAAAAGCCCCAATGGCTACACCTGTCACTTCCCCAGGCCTGAATGGATACTACCTTCGGCTTGATAAGCTTACATCCTTTTGATCCGTTGTTAGCTTGCTATCAGGTAATTCTGCTATAACAGCCGCCCCAGTAAAATTGGTTTAGGTGGTGGTTGTCACTGGTGCACCGAAGGCGTGTTTGAATTACTTCTTGGCATCGCCTACGTGAATCAAGGATGGATAGCATCAAACGGCGAGAACTCTGAAGCGGATGAAGTTTACTTCGACCCAGCAGTGATTTCTTTATCAGACTTAATCGAAATCCATTTATATACGCATGCAAGCAGATCAAACCATTCAATGCGTAGGAAATATCGATCCGCCATGTTGGTCAAGATAAGTTGGCAGAAGCTGGCTTGGGTGTTAGTTCTTGCCCATCAGAGAAACCGCTCGATTGATGTCAGGTCACTCATGTAGTGATCCACCTCCATTAATTAGTCATCCTTTCGCCTACAAATTACAGTATCCTGAACCTTCTCTTCATTGAATATCTAATTGATTCAACGTTATCAATAGGGCGTTGCAATGTACTGGAATATACATTGGAGGATAACCATGCAAAAACATAATTCTCAAATGAAGTAGCTTTTTCTACATCCGGGGCGCCTTATACTTGTAAGAACGAATAACCTATAACGCCGATAATTTTTCTGCAAACTACTGCCGCGCTGAGCTGGAATTCGACTAGGCAACCCTACATCGCCACTAATTTCTCTCAAATCCTGACAGATTGGGAGTTAATCTGTCAGCACTCTAGATTGAGTTGAGTATCGCTAGAAAAGCTTCTTATCTGCTGTGTCATAGGATCAGTAAATTTCAGCTGCTGCGCTAATAACTGCATGGGTTTACTGTAATCGTCAGGCTTAACCGGCTGAAGTAATTCGGGATAATAAGTATCGTGTAGCAATGGCCAGCCAAGGCTCTGCATATGCAGACGCAGTTGGTGAGTCTTACCGGTTATTGGATTTAGCTCAAATAGGGCTTTGTCTGCTGAACATTGCAGACAACGAATACGGGAATGGCTGTTCGCTTGCCCTTCGACGATATGCATCAAAAATCTCGTGCCGGCTTTCTCCAAACGATTGTTAATTTCCCATTGCTGGTTAATCTTCGGAGGATTGCCATTCGTACTGGCGATGGCCTGATAGGTCTTGTTAACTTGGTGTGATTCGAATAAATGATGGTAATGCTGACGTGAATTGGGACTAACCGAAAACAATACCAAGCCTGCTGTAGCTTTATCTATACGATGAACGGCTTGCAGTTGTTGATTTCCTGTCTTATTACGTAAGCGACTTTGTAGGCATTCTTCAACATATTCACCACCTGGAGTAACGGGCAGAAAATGTGGTTTGTATGCCA
>CAWKZI010000392.1:0-3212 GCA_963854365.1 Gammaproteobacteria bacterium | reverse complement strand
TCATAGTCTCGCTCGTGTTGTTTATTGGCGTGTCTCTAGTGACGAAGAGGCCGGAACTGGATGCAGATATGGAAGCAGTTTTAAATATTTAGAACACCGCTATTCCCATTCCTAGACAGACTCATCCGACTTTACTAGGCCATTGTATTCAGGCTAACCTTATCCAATCGCTGCCTACTAGTTGGGATCCGATTCGACATGAATAGCTTGCTGGAGAATCTGAGTAACGACTACTCGGTGATGAACGACTTCACAGGCGCACCTCAATCATTTGATCGAAGTGAAATCGATTTAGTTAGACAGTGCTGATGACTTAAAATCCGTAGTGAAGCCCCGTGTTTAGTGGGTTACACGGCTAGCAAGGGGATTAGTAGGGGCGTATACTCCTCGAAACCGCCGCAAACGTATCCGATATCGTTTAGGTGTGAATATGAAATAGGTATTTTAAGAAGTCCAAAAATAAATTAAATATGATTAATTCTCTAGTATTTAGATATTCTTGCGCTTGGTTTTTATTCATTACTCCTATTTGTGTCTGGGGCCTAACCCCTGATGAAGCGAGTTTTAGCTGCAATGTACTCACTGTACCCGCCGTTAAAGTAAGTGATAAGGCTTATTTAGTTCAACTCGCATTAATTCCCAATAGTTCGCCTCCCAAATTCAGCTTACTTACGGTTGCAGAGCTTCGAGCAGAAGGTTCCACTTCTCAAAGTGCTTACGATGATTCCACACAAGTCTTAAGTGTTCCATCATTGAAAGTAGGAGATCTTAAGTATGAAGCTACTTTTTCTTTATCCAGCCAGGATCCAGTCATTTTTGAATTTGTTGCAGCTAGCCTTATTGAGGGCACGTTCGCTGTACCCAAAGGGCTTAATGGTCCAGATGTCGGACTAACTAATGAAGCTATCTGTTTCGATTATCAGCCAGAAAATGTAATTCCAAATGCGACATATGGGTGGCGTTTTGATGAGCATCGACTTGTTGAAGGAGAAACTAGAGTAGGTGAGGACGAAAATTTATGGAGAACAAATCCAGAATATATTAGCGGCAGTCAGATTGCCCATCGATTTATCAATCCGGGACGACATCTTGTTCAATTAGTCTCTTATATTGACGGTGTTCAGACTGGAGACATTGTCACCCACAAAATAGATATAGGACGGCCTTACGCAGAAACCGTTTTTGCAAAAAGTGACAGTGAGCTTATGTCGCTACCCAAGAAATCTAAATCCGAGCGGAGCGAATGTGACGACACTTGGAACGTATATCCCAGCAAATATAATAACTTATGGATTGAGGAAAGCTTAAGTGAGCAAATAAATCTGCAGAGGGTAAGGGAGGCACTCGCTTATTTTGATTTTCTATTTGAGGCGTATTCAGATATTTTTGGCTGGGATTTAAAACCTGGAATTACAGGTTTGGATAATTACTACTGCAATAGACAAGGTGGATCGGGCTCTGGGCTCACCGGCACTTGGCTAGGGTACGAGAGCTACGATTTTTCTTCATCGACAGACGGGACAATAAATACTTGGGATTACAGCCCTCATCTTCATGAGATGATCCATCTTTGGGATTTCAGAGGAGGCCTGTGGATTAACGCGAAAGATTCTGCCCATGCCATGACCAACGGAATGGAGCCTTTGGTTTCTTACTTGACAGGTATTGGCCAAAATATGACTTCAATTAGTACTTACTTCGATAGAGACCCAAAAATACATTTACCACCAGAATTTATTTTTAATTACTATTTCAGGAATGGCTTAAAAAGATACTTAGATCGGGGAGATCTGTCTTGGAATACTTATTATGGTGAACAGGCAATAAGCACCGAGTACGATGACTGGTCAATTCCTGAACGTGACGAGACTATGCGGGTGTCTGGGACGATTTTGATGTCTTTGTTTAACATGCACGGTAAAGAAGGGCTAAAAAATATCTTTCTAGAAATGGAAAAGCTGTTGTTAAAAAACCCTGGCTGGAATCATCCTAATAAATATGCGGCCTTTCTGAACGGGTGGACGGTAGACCAGCCTCAATCTGCTAGGGCCATAAATTTCATGAAAGTCACTGCAGATGCACTTAAACTAGACGTATCCGAGTATTTTTCTTATTGGAAATATCCCGTAGAGAACGTGTCTGACTACATGTCTAAATATCCAAAAAGTACTAAAAGCATCGATGCAGATGGAGATGGAATTTCTCTTCTGCATGGTGACAGAGATGACACTGACCAAACTGTCTATCCTTATGCTGCTGAATTAATCGATGGCAAAGATAATAATCAGGACGGGCTGATTGACGAGAATGTGTATTCCGAAATTGCGGGTGATTTTCTTGCAGAGGAAATATCTTTACCTGCTTTAATAATTGGCGAGATCTCGAGCCTATCAGATATAGATAGTTTTAGTTTTACTACCATTGAAGATCTGGATTTGGTAGTTGCGATTTATGCAAAAGACAGCGCTACCCAAGTACCTCTATCCACCGAAGACCCGAACATAGTCTCTATGTTTGCTGGCACGGTCTTTCTTACAGATAACTCAAGAACTGATACAGCGCGGACATCAAGAATGGCCAATATAATGTACACCAATTTGGAAGCTGGCGATCATACGCTAAAGGTTGATGCTTCGATGTTGTACGACAACAATAATCCGGGCGGTTATGAGGTTCAAATATTTGCGCCTAATTATGATCCGGGTATGACATACGATGGGGTAGTAGGAGGTCTATATCCATAAAATTTATCATCCCGCCTCGCCGCATAAATTATAGAGATCAAAAATTGTCCCCCATTAGCCCAGGGATTGCTTGGTATTCTTGCTAGCTGGCGCCGCTACGAGTCCATGGGCATAAACGGTGACGGCACAGCGAAAGAATAAAACCAAATAGGTCTGTGTTTTGAGAATAATGGCTCTCTATGCGGATCCAGTTTACCTATTTTGACTACCGTTCCAACTGAGGCACAGAATAGGGAGAACCTGAATCTACGGCCTGGCGTAGAGAGAAAACATTGCCATCTATATCGTTCGCATGCACCTGCCAAAAAATTCCTAACAGAACTGGGTCGCTGACAAATTCTACACCCAGATCGGACATGCGCGCATACTCCGCCTGAATGTCTCCTACTTCAATTGAATAAGTGTAGCCGAGCGCTGTGCTGTCTCTGTTGCCTAAAAACTGAGTCGTTTCCGGGTTATCGTATTGCC
>CAWKZI010000391.1:0-3217 GCA_963854365.1 Gammaproteobacteria bacterium | reverse complement strand
GATGAGAACAGCTTTAGAAGACGGTGATCATTTGCAAGAAATTAAAAGGAATCAAGAAGATTTGCAGGCGGCAAATCATTGGGGTGTGCCTACTTATGTATTTGAAAGCGAGCCTTTTTTTAGTCAGGATCGAATTGACACCCTACGCTGGCGCTTAGATCAGAAGAGCCTTCTTCGTAGCTAGGCGCAATTGATGCTAAAACTAGACAAACAAATAAAGCTAGATTCAGAATAAAAAGATCAAGGAGCAAGAAAATGAAAATGAAGTTACTAATAAAATCTCTATCGATAATAGGTGTTACGACACTATTGTCATTAAATAATTCGATTAGTGCCCAAGAAATCACTGCAGACGATGTTAACGATCTTATGATAAGTCTTTCGAATTGGGGTCGTTGGGGAAGCGATGACCAAATGGGGACCCTTAATCTCATCACGCCGGAGTCCCGGGTTGCTGCCGCAAAACTCGTAAGTAGCGGAATTTCCGTTTCTATGGCTCACGAAGTGTTGGAAGAAGAAGCAGCAGACAATGGGAATCCTTTTGATCATCGCATGACTTCAGTAGGCAGCAGTCCAGGCCCTTGGTCTGGTGACCATTATGGTGTTACCTATCATGGCTATGCCCATTCTCATTTAGATGCTCTCTGTCATCGTTTTCACGATGGGAAAATGTACAACGGTTTTTCCGAGAATGAAGTAACACAAACTGGCTGCGCGAAGAATGCCATTACCTCGTTCAAAGATGGTGTTTTTGCTCGAGGTATTTTGATAGATATGCCACGGATGAAAAATGTTGATTGGATAGAATTGGAAACTCCTTTCACCGCTGATTGGTTTGATGCCTGGGAAGAAGAAACAGGGATCACAATTGGCTCTGCTGATGTCGTTTTAATACGGACCGGACGCTGGGCTCGCCGGGAAGCACTCGGTGCCTGGAATTTGGCTACTAGTTCTGCGGGGATGCACGCGTCGGCAGTACAGTGGTTTAAAGATAGAGATATTTCCATTATCGGCAGTGATGCCGCATTGGATGTTCAACCTCCGGGTATGGAGGGTTTTAATTCGCCAACGCATGCACTATTTCTCGTAGCGCTTGGTACGCCGATATTCGATAACCTTGATTTGGAAGCTGTATCGGAAGCTGCGGCAGATCACAATCGATGGGAATTTCTATTCACTACGGCGCCGCTTAGAGTAGGTGGTGGAACAGGCTCCCCGCTTAACCCGATTGCAACATTCTGAATCGCAGAGTTAACTGCGGTTTAAGTAGCTTAAGGCTTTTTACAACAATGCTGATTAAGTAAAGAAAGAAATCGTTATGAAGCTTCAAGAATTATTCACGGGGATCAGTAAGCAAAAACTGGCAAAGCTACTACCGAAAGTATTTTTGTTGTTAGTGCTCTGCAATGTTCATGTTTTGACTTTTGCTCAGATTGAGGTCAATAACACTATTCAAAATGAGCAAGCAGCTGAAGTCGATTCGTTGTCTTCTGATGAAGCAATTAGTACTGAAGAGCAAGCGCAGGCATTGGCTTATGCTAGAGAATTACAAATACGACAGTCAGCTATAATCGAGATGCAATCCAACTTAGGAATATACGACCCAGCACTTATCGAGGCCTATGGAGATTTAGGGAAGCTCTTTAGCGACATGGAAGATTATCAAAGTGCTATTCAGGTATATGGTGATGCGCTTCAAGTCGCGAGAACAAATACCGGCTTATATAGTGAGGAACAGCTGCCAGTTATAGCGTCTCTAATCGATAGCAATAGCGAACTTAAAGCCTGGAGCGAAGTGGATAATTGGGAGGAGCTGAGTTACCACATTGCTAGTAGATTATTCGAGTTCACCGATCCCAGATACATGACTTCAATTGAAGGTTATGGAGGTTGGAAATTAAGAGTAATGCGGGAAAATTTGTTGGAGCAGAGTTTTCAGGGTCTAAATAGAACTGCTTCTGATCTGAGCAGGTTTTATGAAAAGGCCATTGTAGGAATGGAGATGCAAGCTGGCTTACAACCAGAAAGCTTAATGCAGGTAATCTATGGGAAGTCCCAGGTAGATTTGTCTATAGCCAGAGCCGTAGCAAGAACTCCTTATACTGCCTTTCAGGGAACAGCTAATCCTTATATTAATCAAACACGCTGTCGAAATATACGAAACTCCCAAGGTGTCGTGGTCCGGAGTTGTTATACCGTGCAGGTAGAGAACCCTCGTTATCGACAATCTCAGAGAGATGCAAAACGTTTTGAGATGAGTCGCCACACGAGAGAAATGGTGGAATCCATCGATCGACTCCGTTCGATAAAAGACCAAAGCACGACTCTATCCTCTCTAGAAAAGCAGCAATTGGAGATTCAAATTGCTGAGCTGGAGGCTGAGTTTGAGCAATTATTGAGTGCCTCCCGGCGCATTAATTTGTTTTAGATTGCTTTTTAGGCTGAAAATGACCTACTTGAGATATTATTGGTGGAAATTTTGCGTCACAAAGTGTACAAACGCACTGGTGGATGAGCTCTTGCTTGTGTCACTAGAGTAATTAACCGGAGGAGATTATGTCTCAACTCGCTAACAGATTTACCCGCGTCTTTTTGTCAGCTTTAGTAGCTGTGATTGCGCTGGGTGGCCAAATTGCTGCCGCACTGGAAGTTGGTGATAAAGCACCAAATTTTTCCTTGCAGGCATCTGATGGCAAGACCTATAGTTTGTCCCAATTTCAGGGCGAAAAACCTATAGTGATTGCCTTTTTCCCCAAAGCCTTTACCGGTGGCTGAACTATGCAATGTAAAGCGCTGCGTGACAGTGCCAGAGAAATTAAAAGCTTCGACGTCGCATATTTTATGGCCAGTGTAGATACCCTTGAGGACAATACAGCTTTTGCTAATGAGCATGAAGCTGGTTTCCCAATATTGGCAGATCCTTCGAAGGAAATGACTGGAGCCTATGAAGTTCTAATGGATGTCGGTTTTGCTAATCGATGGACTTATTACATCGATGCCGATGGCATCATTCTTAAGATCGATAAGGAAACAAACCCTGCAACGGCGGGACGAGACTTAACGCGTACTATGGGTGAGTTAGGATTTTCTAAAATCTAGGCTATTTGATCTTTGTTCAATTAGTTGGTGTTTGATTCCTGCTAGCTATAGCTAAATGCGAGTTAAAAGAAATACTAGTCCTACCATAGAGTAGTGCGGATAAAAAAGTAAAAAGGGG
>CAWKZI010000390.1:0-3228 GCA_963854365.1 Gammaproteobacteria bacterium | reverse complement strand
CACACCTGAAGAAAGTAATTTGCGAAAATAGTTTAAACCCTCGTCTCTCAGAGGATCTAACTCATTCACAGAAATTACATGTGGTGGTAGGCCGACCAAATCTTCTTTTACAGCATGGTAAGGCCAAGCTAGCGGGTTTATAGAATTCTCGCCAAGTGGGTCGTAGGCTTTAGCTAGAGCTGCACTCGTTGCATTGCTAATAAAATAATCATCATTTTCCTTTAAGGACGGAAGGCTTAAAGGCGGGTCAGCATAAAGCCCCGAAATATAGGGGCATTGGGCATAGACCCCTGAGATTTCATTAATCCAGTTTTCTCGGCTCGCTTTAAGGGCTGTCGCTAAACAGAGATTGCCACCGCCTGACTCTCCTGAAACTACGATCGATGATGCTCTTAGTTTGTCTCTATGTTTAAAAGCCCAACGGGTTGCAGATGCACAATCATTCAATCCAGCGGGAAATGGATGACAGCCAAGTTCCCCGCCTGCATTTCGGAATTCCACTCCAATAACTAATAGCCCTCTTGCCGCTAGTTCTTGGCGCCACCTCTCATAGTTAGGGTCCTTGGCTTTAAGTATTACCATGCCACCTCCATGCATATGAACAAGGCAAGGAATTTTACCCTTTACATTGGTAGGCCTATGTATGTAGATTTTTATCTCATTTCCATCCATTCCAGTTATTATTTCTTCACTTGATTCAACGTTTGATATTGGAGTCAAGTCAGTAAACATAGTTTTAAAAAGGCTAGCGTAGTTGACTTCAGCTTCCGAAGCCCAATTTATGCAATCGGTAGCACTAGAATTACCATCTACAGATGCTTTTTCTGGGTGGACGTCAAGGCCGAAGCGAGCCAAAGCACTTACTAATCGTGGATCCGCTCGTTCATCCGTGCGGAGGGAAGAATTAGGGTCACCAAGTCTCCCAGGAAGAGACGGACTGTTCTCTTTAGTAATCATTATTTATTCCTTGTATTTTTAAAATATCTTAACGTGGTTTAATCGCTTTTATCGCTATTTAATATTGAATCTTCAAAAATATTTGAACAAAAATTAATCGCCCCGATGGATATCACTCTAGTAGTAAAAATATGCAATTAGAACGCGCCACACGCTTCCCCTGTTAACATCGATTTAAATGTCTTTAATTGACCTTGATCCAGAGACCGACTCGTCCACCAAGAGGCATGTTTATTTAAATCTCGATTTTGCTCGATACTTAGCCCCCACATTGGTGTCATTTCGTTTGGAATTACTGAGTAACGAATGTCTATAATAAGACCACTCTCTTGGTCATAACCCAGATAGTCTTGTGTAAACCACTGGAATCTTTCGATATCTTTTACCTGCTGACTATTTTTGTCAAGCGAAGGAATATGATGATTAAAGTCAAACACCTCAATAATGTCACCTGAACACCAAGTTGACGAATACATAGTGCGAATCGCATCAACAAAATAATTTCCTTCATGCTGATAAATAGCTTTCCATAAAATTAAGTTTCCAAATGAAGGTTTAAGAGTCAGCCGCTCAGCTCTATGTCCCCGCGAATACGCAAGCTCCGTTGCTGCCGCAAAAGCTCGCCCATATTGAAGAAAACCAAGAAAAAGATAAAAAGTAACCCACGCGATTGCAAAATAACTAAACATTATTTTTCGCGTTTTTATTCCACTTATAACCAAGATTACGACCGGGACTGTGAAGAGTGGATCAACTATCGAAACACTATTCCAAGCAATTCGCGCGTCTGAAAAAGGCCAAAAGAGTTGCGTACCATAGGATGTGCACGCGTCCAGAAGTCCATGAGTTGCATACCCCAAAAAACTTGCTATATAAACTATCTTAAAGTTCAACAACCCTTTAAGAAAAGGAAAAACGAACAAAGAAACAAGCAACGAACCGAGGGGAATAAAAATAAGTGAGTGCGTAAACTGCCTATGGTACTCAAGAAATAAAATCGGATCATCTCGAGATTGAATCAAAACATCTAAATCCGGCGCCATACCCGCAAGACAGCCGATTAATGTGATCTTTGCGATGTTTTGGCTTCTAGCAGTTGACTGGGCAAAAGCTGCACCAACCGCACCTTGGCTTATCGGATCCATACACCTAAGCTAACAATTTTCATATTCAGAATATGACCCATTTACCATATTGGATTAAGAGTTTCTGCATTGAAATATATGCGTTGTTACTAATTCGCGAAAAAACGTATTAGAGGTAATTGAACCACCAAGTTGCGAGAGGGCTGCTTGTCCACTTATCGGATTTAGGACTAGAAAGTCATATGCTAACCCTTTGCTTCTTGTGCAGGATATAAATTTTTCCCCGATTTCGTTAGTATATTCTTCACAGGCCAATGGAGTATCTTGAGAATTTAACGTGAAGTAAGAGTCGTTCCCATCAATTGTTAATATCAACTCTGCTGCCGGAATTCTGGCACCTTCCCACCTGTACCCTTCTTCTGTATTCCAATTAAATCCAGTAGCATTTGTATCCTGACAGGTCCAAAGCTCGGCAGCTTGGGCTTTGAATGCACTAAGAATTAGTATTGCTAGCCAAAGTAATTTTTTCATCTAGTTAATACCGCTTTCACCCACAGGATTAGCATCTGAGGCCAGTAACGATAATTGCATCATCTTACTGGTTTAATTAATAATTTTAAATTACAGGGCCTAAAATACTCAAATTGGTCATTTAAAGGCAAAAGCCGCCCTCTTCGGCCTCGAACCATTGAGTTAACTAGGAACTCCTATTTCGTAAGTTACTACGAATTCCTGATACTTTTTCGCAAAATCTTTTATTTCCTCTTTTGATTTACTTTTATTTACGCCCAATTCAACAAAGACTGATATTTCGCCTGGAATATAGGCGTTATAGTCATAGCTAAATCCAATCATAAAAAAAGAAGACCCAATTATCATTAATACCGCTCTGTTAATAATTCTACTAAAAAACGAATCTTTTATGCTATTCCCCTTAATAAATAACCCATACGGCGCGCTATGCCAAACAGAAACAAATGGCATAACTACTCTATACCTGTATTTATAGGCTCTTAACGACTATTTTAGACAGAAGAATT
Organism: Gammaproteobacteria bacterium; assembly: GCA_963854365.1. Taxonomy (GTDB): domain Bacteria; phylum Pseudomonadota; class Gammaproteobacteria; order Pseudomonadales; family Pseudohongiellaceae; genus UBA9145. The sequence continues at coordinate 146 of CAWKZI010000390.1, read as the reverse complement.
TTGACGGGCTGACCTAATAAAATAAATCCCGCAATGTCACCACTGCAGGATTTATTATTCGTAATCAATCTACTTTAATAGTATTAGGAATGGATTAAATAGCTGGCCCACATTGAACCACTACTGCATTGCATTGCCATGTCTGG
>CAWKZI010000389.1:0-3230 GCA_963854365.1 Gammaproteobacteria bacterium | reverse complement strand
CCGATAGACAGACTTAATTGCATAACTATCTGAATAGCTTTAGGATTATTGCTAAAAGGGCAACTCGATATTACTTAATTCCAACTCTAACTTACTAACAAGCTAATCGCTCATAGCTTAGGAGCCAATTGTTTCCATGAAGTTCACTATAAAAGAAGGATCTGCGGAAAAAATTAACACTGAATGTATTGTAGTAGTCGTCTCTAGCAGAGGTACTCTAAGCGATGAAGCCAAGCTGTGCGACAAATCCAGCGGAAAAAGCATCAGTAAGATAATTCGTTCAGGTGATTTCAGTGGAAAGCTGGGAGAAACCCAATTAATTCACAACCCTGCCGGTCTGGCGGCGAAACGTCTCCTAATATTGGGCTCCGGTGACACTCGAAAACTTAACGGCCGCAATAGTGCGAAAATGTTCCGTGCCGGAATTAAAGTCTTACAAAAATCGAACGCTACAAACGCACATTTCGCTATTGCAAGCCTCAAAGTTCGCGATCGCGATGCCAATTGGATTGCCTCGCGCCTAGCCCAAGAATCTGAGGATTGTAGTTATCGATTCGATGAGACAAAAAGTACGAAAATCAAAGCAGTGGCAATCAAAAACATCAGCCTGGCAGCAATTACCGGCAGCCGCCGTAAAGAACTAAGTTTAGAGCTAAAAGCAGGACAAGCGATAGGTAAAGCGTTAAACCACGCAAAACAACTTGGTAACCTCCCAGGCAATGTATGCACGCCTAGCTACTTGGCTAAAGAGGCACAAAATCTGGATAAAAAGCACCGTAGCCTTACCACGCAAATCTTGAGCGAAAAGCAAATGGCTCGCCTGGGGATGGGCTCACTGCTCTCAGTCTCAGCAGGTTCTGAGGAAGAAGCAAAGTTCATTATAATCCACCACAAGGGTGCTAAGTCTGACAGCCGGCCTCATGCCTTGGTGGGCAAAGGTATTACTTTCGACACCGGCGGTATCAGCCTGAAGGGCGGCAGTGCGATGGATGAAATGAAATTCGATATGTGTGGAGCTGGAAGCGTTATTGCCACTATGGGATGCATAGCAGAAATGAAGTTACCAATAAATATTATTGGTATTGTTGCTGCAGCAGAGAACATGCCTAGCGGGATAGCCACAAAACCCGGGGACATCGTAACCAGCATGTCTGGCAAGACAATCGAAGTATTGAACACGGACGCCGAAGGTCGTTTGGTATTGTGTGATGCACTTACCTATGTCGAGCGCTACAAACCAAGGAGTGTAATCGATATTGCCACGCTCACTGGCGCGGCAGTCGCTACATTTGGTTCCCATGCTAATGCCTTGCTCAGTAATGACGAGAAATTTGCTAGTACTCTCCTGCAGCATGGCGAACACTGTCTCGATAGAGCTTGGCAACTCCCCTTATGGGATGAATACCAAAGTCTGTTAAACAGTAATTTTGCAGACATCGCTAATATTGGTGGTCCCCGAGCTGGCACAATTACAGCTGCGTGTTTTCTCTCACGATTTACTAAGAAGTATAAATGGGCACACTTAGACATTGCTGGCTCAGCCTGGCATTCCGGCGCACTCAAGGGAGCAACAGGCAGGCCAGTGCCTTTACTAGTTGATTACTTGCGCAATCAAAAGGCTTAGTCTTTATGACCCGAGTAAGTTTTTACGCTCTAAGCACTAACTCCGAAGAATCTCGTCGGCTATTCGCTTGTCGTCTGGCAGAAAAAGCTTTCTCTATGGGCCATCACATATTTATTCAAGTAGAAAGTATAGCCCAGGCCAAGGAAGTTGATGACCTGCTTTGGAGCTTTCGGCCCAATAGCTTTGTTCCCCATTCTAGCGATCCAGAACAAAAAGTAGCCGTGCAAATTGGAGTGGAGGCTAATCAGCACGACGATATCCTAATCAACCTAACAAATTCTCCCAACATTCAGCACGAGAATTTTAAACACATCAACGAGATCCTCACCTCCGATGAAGAAAGCTTAAAACAGGGCCGAAACTCTTATCGGTTTTACCAGACAGCAGGCTACAAACCTGAGACCCACAAAATATAAGTAGAATTTGCTTCTTCAGCGAGTTTTAGAAATTATAATGTTATACCTAGTATCAATTTGTTTCTCTTTATAAGTTGCCACAGAAACGCGGCAAAGCCTCCACCATAATGTATACTTGCGCCTTTTTGAATGATGGTGAATTTCGAATTCTATGAATAAGACCTACCAACCTGAACAACTGGAACAGCACTGGTACAAGACTTGGGAAGAGAGTGGTTACTTTGCGCCCCAAGGTGATGGCGACCCTTATTGCATCGTAATACCACCGCCAAATGTAACTGGTCGCCTCCATATGGGGCACGGTTTCCAGCATGCCATTATGGATGCTCTAACTCGCTACCATAGGATGCTTGGCTGCCAAGCCCTTTGGCAAGTGGGCACCGATCATGCTGGTATCGCTACACAAATGGTGGTCGAACGAAGGCTTAATGCAGCTGGCAGCAATCGTCATGAAATTGGGCGTGAAGATTTTGTAAAAAAAGTTTGGGAATGGAAAGAAGAATCTGGCGACATCATCACTCAACAACTGCGCCGCATGGGTTCATCTCTTGACTGGTCAAGAGAACGCTTCACCATGGATGATGAATTATCCGCGGTAGTTGAGAAAGCTTTTGTGGACCTTTACGACGAAGGGCTGATTTATCGCGGCAATCGCCTGGTGAATTGGGACCCTCAGTTAATAACTGCGATATCTGACCTTGAAGTAGTATCTGAGGAAGAAACTGGTTCTCTCTGGCATTTCCGTTACCCTATATCCGATAGTGATGAGTATCTGGTCATTGCCACCACGCGCCCCGAAACACTGTTAGGCGATACAGCGGTGGCGGTTCACCCTGATGATGAACGGTACAGTTTATTAGTAGGTAAATTTGTAGAATTACCGCTGTGTAACCGTAAAATTCCAATTATCGCCGATGAATATGTGGATCCAGAATTCGGTACTGGTTGTGTCAAAATCACGCCAGCACATGATTTCAATGACTACGAAGTTGGAAAGCGTAACGGTCTAGAAATTATCAATATTTTTACTGATGAAGCAGCTATAAACGACAACGCACCACCAGATTATGTTGGTATGGATCGATTTGATGCGCGCAAAAAAATATTAGCTGATATCGAAGCGCTGGGTTTGTTAGATAAAGTCGAACCGCATAAGTTGAAAGTTCCTCGAGGCGACCGCAGTGGTGTCG
>CAWKZI010000388.1:0-3236 GCA_963854365.1 Gammaproteobacteria bacterium | reverse complement strand
CTTCGATTATTGCCTGCTCAGCATCAGGCAAAGACTGAATTTTACTGTACACATCACCGATACCATTATTTTGATCAACTCCCAGCTGCTCAAATACTATTGCATGCTTTTCGAATACATCAGCGTAGAACACGGTTACGGCGTGGCCAAAAATAATCGGGTCTGACACTTTCATCATTGTTGCTTTCAAGTGCAGCGACATAAGCACACCTTCTTCCTTAGAAGCATCGATTTCACGAGCAAGAAACTCGCGCAGAGCATTCTTGCTCATAGAAGAAGCATCGATCACTTCTCCTTCTTGTAAAGCGATACCTTCTTTAAGAACTAACTTATTGCCTTCGCCGTCGCTGTGCACTATTCGTGCAGAAGTTGCTGAATTCAAAGTAATAGATTTTTCACTACCGAAAAAGTCTCCAGCAGCCATGCTAGCAACGTGAGATTTAGAATCTACAGACCAAGCTCCCATTGAATGAGGATTTTTTTGCGCATAAGACTTTACTGAAGTCGGAGCACGTCGGTCGGAGTTCCCTTCTCTTAACACTGGGTTCACGGCACTGCCTTTGATCCTGTCATAACGACTTTTTACATCGACTTCTTCATCGCTACTAGCATCCTCAGGATAGTTTGGTAGGGCGTAACCCTTTACTTGTAGTTCCTTGATCACCGCATTCATTTGGGGTACCGAAGCAGAGATGTTAGGCAGCTTAATAATATTAGCCATCGGGTCTTGCGTAAGTGCCCCTAGTTCTGCAAGAGCATCTGATTGTTTTTGATCATCAGATAAATAATCAGGAAAGTTGGCTAAAATGCGACCGGAAAGGGAAATATCTCGAGTCTCCACAACAACGTCTGATGCTTTCGCGAATGCCTGAATAATTGGAAGCAGTGAGTAAGTTGCTAGCGCTGGCGCCTCATCGGTTTCAGTGTAAATAATTGTTGCTTTTTGCTCTGACATCGTAATTCCTTAGAGTTAATCTGCCGCGTATTAATAATTAATGAATAAATCTTTGTTAATCCACATTTGCTATCCCTACCCTTTTGAATATTGCAGGCTCGGATCAGTAGACTAAAATTTATAGACCGAAAAAAAGGCACGTATTATAACATCCATAGACTAGCTAGAATAGGGACATCCCTGATGCCGATTTGTGGCCACGACCCAGAGTATCACTGTGTATAATTATCAAAAATACGAGATCACACTATGGAAATACCTACAACAATACCCGGTTTTCGAATCCGAAAAGCTGGCATCAAAGATTCGTCATTGATCCTAGGCTTCATTGCTGAATTGGCAGAATATGAAAAACTTAGCCATGAACTGGTGGCTACAGTAGCTATACTCGAAGAATCATTATTCGGCGAAAAACCCTATGCCGAAGTTCTCATCGGCGATTTTGAAGGCGTTGCAGTTTCTTATGCTTTATATTTTCATAATTTCTCAACCTTCACTGGCCGTCCTGGCATTTATCTCGAAGATATTTATGTAAAACCAGAAATGCGTGGCAAAGGGTTCGGCAAATCACTAATGTCCTATTTAGCAAAGCTAGCTATAGATAATAAATTCGCTAGATTAGAGTGGTCAGTATTGGACTGGAATGAACCTTCAATTCAGTTTTACCGATCCATCGGTGCTGAACCTATGGAAGGTTGGACAGTGCAAAGGCTAGACGGTGATGCCTTGAGGGATTTTGCGCAAATATTTTCCTAGTAGAACCACCTCTTACTCAGAATAGATTTCCAAAATGTTAAGATAAATATTCACTGTTAGGAGTGGGAAATGAGTCGAATTGTCTATGTGAACGGCGAATTTACAGAAGAAGGTGAAGCAAAGATTTCTATCTTCGACCGAGGATTCATTTTTGGAGATGGCGTCTACGAAGTAGTCCCCGTTATAAATAATCAATTAGTCGATAAAGAATATTTTCTCGATAGGTTAGAACGTAGCCTTAATGAAATTCAAATTGCCTGGCCTTGCCCGAAAGAAGAATATGTAAAAATCTTAGAAAAATTAGTTATCAAGAATCGGCTTACAGAAGGCATCGTCTACACTCAAGTCACACGGGGAGTGGCAGATCGAAATTTTCCGTTCCCAATTGGGGTAAAACCAAGTTTCGTGGCGTTTACTTCCGTTATGGAATTACTCAATAATCCAGACGCTGCAGAGGGAATCAACGTTATTACGACTCCGGACTTACGCTGGAAACGGAGAGATATAAAATCACTCAATCTCTTAGGTCAAATTCTAGCTAAACAAGATGCTGTGTCAAAGGGCGCGACAGAAGGCTGGATGGTGGAAGATGGTTATGTGACTGAAGGGGTTTCATCAAGTGCCTACATTGTTAAAAATGGCAAGGTAATTACCCGCCCTTTGTCAAATGAAATACTGCCCGGGATCAGACGCCGAATAATTCTGGAAATTGCCACAGTAACAGGAATCGAATATGAAGAGCGTCTCTTCACGGTAGCTGAAGCGTTAGAAGCCGACGAGGCTTTTATTAGCAGTGCGACTACAATTGCATTGGCTGTGGTAAATATTGATGGACAAGTAATTGGCACAGGGAAGCCTGGCCCAATTACTTGTCAATTGCGTGATTTATATAAAATCAAAGTCATAGAAGAAGCTAGCATTAACAGCGATTAAGTTTTGTCGGTGGTAAAACTAATCACTTCGGAAATTTCTGTGCAACCGATCGCTAGCATACAGAGTCGATCTATTCCTAAGGCTACTCCTGCGCAATTGGGTAAGCCGTAATCCAAAGCTGCAATTAACTTGCTATCTAAGGCGTACTCTTGCAGGTCCAGTTCTTGCCTTTTACTCCTATCTACCACGAATCGAGATTTCTGTTCACTAGAATCAATCAGCTCATAATAACCATTAGCTAGCTCAATGCCCGAACAGAACAACTCAAAACGCTTTGCCACTTCTTGGCCATCGCTATCTTTTTCAATGATCGCGAGTGCGCACTGGTCAACAGGAAAATCGTATACAAAAATATTCTTCGGTAACTGCGGCACTACAACGGCATCCATCAATAATTGCAGCAGATCCGTTTGGCTAAGTTTCTGCGTACCAACATCAATGTACTCTGCAGCGCAGGAATTCAATCGTTTAAGAGTTATATTATGAGGATCAAAATCTAATTGTTGCTGGAAAACTTCGCGGTAGGACAGTTTTGGGATCGCTTGAATTTCGAGCAGAGAAGAAACAAGAGATTCAACTTCGTTGATAAGGT
>CAWKZI010000387.1:0-3242 GCA_963854365.1 Gammaproteobacteria bacterium | reverse complement strand
GAGGTCGGTCAAGCTGTAATGTTTACTACCATGATTATAGGTCTGGGGTTTGCGGTATTGAGCTTTTCAGATTACCTAGGGATGGCAAAGGTTGGATTTTTCGGCTCAATGGCCATCTTTGTTGCGCTGCTTTGTGATCTTTTCCTTATCCCCGCGATGATAATAGTTTTTAAACCAAAATTCGGTGTTAAGAATGTAAATACAGAGATTAATTTCAAAGGAGTAACCGTATGATTTCAAGAAGCTTTCAAATGTTCATTGGAGCCGCTTGGATCGCAGCATTCATGTGTAATGCGGCGGCTCAAGACCTTTCGGGTCTTGAGATAATGCAAATGGTTGATGATGCGCAACGCCAGACGAATGATTCATCCTTTAACCGAATGCAGCTTTCAAGCTGTAAATTTGGTGTTACTGAGGGGCGTATTACTTGTGCGGAAAGGCCTAGAGTAAAAGCGCTGGAATCTGTTGCAAAAAACTATGGAGCAGACCTAAAAGATACCAAAAGCATTACTATTACTATTGAGCCAGCTGCTGAAAGAGGAATTGGTATGCTCAGTTATGCCTACGATGAAACCGGACGCAATAACGAAACCTGGCTATATCTATCAGCCCTAGGAAGAGTGAAACGTATGGCAAGCGGAGATTCTGACGAAGAAACCGAGCCCGCTTCAGTCTTCGGTTCTGAATTCACAACTGAAGACACCGAAACTGGAAAGCTAGAAGAATACGAATTCAAGATTTTGGAAGAAACGACCACATCGGGCCGAGAGGTCTGGAAAATAGAAATGATTCCAAATGAAGAAAGAGCGAAGAAGACTCGTTATTCTCGACAAATCCATTACATAGACAAAGAACGATATGTCGGATTACGATCAGAGATGTATGATCGCTATGACAAAGAAGTTAAGAGGCTTATGGCCTCAAGAGTTGAGCTAGTAAATAATATTTGGATGGCACGCTCATTGACTATGATGAATCTCGTCACCAATCGATTATCCAATATGGCATTCGTGGAAATTTATACGGACTTAGTAATTAAAGACGAATTTTTAACCCAACGCACCTTAACAGACACGGCCTACAGAGAAACAGAATTAGAGAAACTCCGAGCTCAACTTAATTAAACTAGAATAACTATCGTAATATGTTGTGTTTCTCCAAAAGAGCCGGTCTGATTCTGATATTCGCCTCCCAGGTAGCCGTATCTCAGCAAGATGAACAGACTAGTCTCATTGACGAAACCTTGCTCGGAGATGAAATTATCTTCGATGATAATCTGTTTGATAATATTTTCGATGAGCAGCCAGCCCCTGATTCTGCATCTTGGCTAGACGGGTTCACTGTGCGTATTAGCCAACAACTCTCAGGTCAAGTAAATAATCACACCGTGGAGCCACTGCCAGGCTTCTCAATGCCTCGCGAATCTGAACTAGAAACAAATCGGCTCGGCATCAATTTCAAATATCAGAATGCCTTCTCCCCTGGCTGGTTGTTGCAAGCTAGCGGTCAAGGCAGAGTCTATTTGAATAACGACTATGAATTCCATGCCAACAAAAATCATATCGATACCGAGTTTCGGATCAATGAATTCTTCCTACAACGTAGTTTCGGGCAGGAAAGTATTAAATTTGGTAGACAAACCGTCGTCTGGGGAGAAACTGTAGGTAACTCGGTTTTGGATGTGATTAATCACAGTGAATTCCGTGATCTAACCATCATTGATATCGAAGATGCCCGTCTAAATCAATGGATGGTTGTCTGGGATCATTTTGGAGAAAACAGCAATCTATCTAGCTTTATCAACCTTTATCCTGAATTTAACCCAGCAGCCGTCAGGGGTAGTCCATTTTTCTTCGAACCTCCTTTCAATCTCACCGACTATGATCGCAATGGCAAACTTTTATTTGAAGCAGGTACGCAATGGAAGAAGTCATTTGAGGGCAGTGACATCGCTTTTATGGCAGCTTATTTATATGAAAACCAATTGCGATATGAAGACCCTGTTACTGGCATAGGTGATTCTGTTGCTGAGAAAAATGACTTTGTACTTTTAGGTTTTAGTGCGACCAAAGCAATTGGAAAATTATTACTTAATTTTGACCTAGCTTTTAGTCATAATGTTTTGGCAAACAGTTTTAATTTTCCCGGCACTACAGCTCTTGCTGCGCCGATAAACTTAAAAAAAGATCAAATTGGGACTTCATTCGGTTTTGATTATGCTATAGACAATAAGCAAAGTATCAGCCTGGGCATTCAAGCACAAAAGATTCTAGATGCTAAGGAAGGTTTACTGCCCAGTCAGACTTTAAACAATGACGGAGTTTTCGGAAGTTGGTTAGTTCGTTACAGCAACACATTGTTCAATAGTGACTTGGTTCTTTCGTCCACTTTGCAGGGTGACCTTGAAGCAGATTCGCTACTGGCCTTACTAGGAGTGGATTACACAATAAATGATAATTGGGCCATCAATGGGCAGATTATCAGTATTAATGCCGATGCAGCCTCACCATTGGTCTTCTTCGCTGAAGATCTAAGAATAGGCATGACAATTACTTACTCTTTCTAATTCAGTCCAGCCTCAACACCTAACTCTCCCTCGCCTCGAACGATGATAAGCTATCTCATCCAACTTCGTCGGGAAATAGCAAATTATTGGAGCCTGGCTCAAACTCACGAGACATAGAAATCTGTTATCTTTTCAGCGGCTATATCAGGCCTTAGAACTTCAGCGGCCGATCGAAAACTTCCTTATCAAATTCATTTTCCCAATTCGCTACTGCAGTGGATACAGACAAATCACCACCAATATTAACGCTGGTTCTCAACATATCCAGAGGTCGATCGAAGGGAAAGATAAAACCAATAACGATGGCAATTTGTTCAGGGGAAATACCGATTGTCTCCATTACAGCCGCCATTAAGAAGAGCGAGGCTCCAGGCACTGCTGCGGTTCCGATTGAAACTAGGGTCGTCGAGCCAGCCACTAATACGTAGTCAGCTAATGTCAGCTCGATGCCAAATGCCTGGGCTGCAAAGACAGAAACGATACCCACATAGAGAGCTGTACCATCCATATTGATAGTGGCCCCAAGTGGTAAAACCGTTGATGCAACTACCGGCCTTATCCCTAAATTTTCCTCAGCGACAGACATTGAGACGGGCAAGGTAGCGGAACTGGAGGATGTTGAGAAAGCTACTAGCATAGCGTCTCTGGCTCCTCGGAAAAACATAACTGGAGAAAG
>CAWKZI010000386.1:0-3269 GCA_963854365.1 Gammaproteobacteria bacterium | reverse complement strand
TGCGGATCCAACGGCAGCAACAAGACTCGTGTTAACCGATAGGGACGTTCGTGGCCAGGTTAAGACAGATGAACTTGTTCGCGCTGCCCGACTAACCGAAACAATTGTTAGATCCGCGTTGATTGTTGAAGCTGATGAAGTTGCCAAGTGGCGTCGATTATGAAATCAGTAACCGAGATAAAATAATTTTACTATATCCGATTAAGACCTATGACTAATAAAATTTGAGATTCTCGATTACTTAGACTCTCATGAAATAAAAATGGGGATGGATGTAAATAACGGAAATATTTGCATTAGAGGAGATGCGGTACTACCATATAATTGTAGATTAAAATCTGATAATATTCCTATCTTTGCTTTATATAATCTGACAATTTTTAAGGTTTATCCGCAAGTCATTTTTTAGCCTGAACATTCAGTGATAGTTAGCGTAAGCATAGTTAATTCGATCTCTAATGCACCTTAATGCTAATTACACCAACCAATAACTGAACGCCATTACCAGCTTCTTTTGTAACTAAACAAATAAAGAATGTAAATTTAACCAAATCATAATAAATTAAATATATCGTATTCTGTTTGAAACGCACGCAAGGCTAATACAACAATCACCCATTATTAGGTTGACTTAGTTTTCAACGAGAATAAGCTTTCAAAGCTACATCTAATTATTTTCAAACTTAACTAACTTCTAAAATAAGAATGTTAAATGTCAGCACGAGTACTCAACCCTACATCGGATTCCGACAACTCTTTGATCATAAAACATGGACCTACACTTACCTACTCTGGGATTTGGACACTAATGAAGGTGTTATTATTGATCCGGTGAGGGAGCAGTTTGAACGCGATCTTTGTCTAGTCGAAGAGCTTGGTTTGCGTATGTTATACGCGCTTGACACGCATGTACATGCTGATCATGTAACGTCGCTGGGAATGCTCCGCGAAGAGATGAAACTGCAAACCGCGGTTGGCGAGCCTTCCGGAGTTCCATGCGCGGACATCATGCTGACTGACGGTTACACATTGGACTTTGGGAGGCATACAATTACTGCGCTGGCCACTCCCGGACACACAGACGCCTGCACAAGCTTTAAGGTTGAGAACATGGTGTTAACGGGTGATGCCCTTTTCATCCGAGGTTGCGGACGCACAGATTTCCAGGAGGGTGATCCTGAAATGCTTTATAGGAGTATCACACAAAAGCTCTACGCTCTTCCCGATGAAACTCTGGTTTATCCCGGTCACGACTATAATGGTAAGTCCGTTTCCACCATTGGGGAGGAAAAGCAGTACAATCCGCGCATTCCAGACACACAAACCGAAGCAGATTTTGCGGAATTGATGAACTCACTGAACCTGCCTAGGCCCAAACATATTGATGAGGCAGTTCCTGCAAACATGGGCTGCGGTATTTCAGTGGATCACGGACACCTGACTGAGGAAGTATTTGGAGTACGTGATTTACAGAAAATCTTGATGGCTCTATCCGAGGACGAGGTGGTGATCGACTGCCGCACTTCGGATGAATACGATGCAGGGCACATTCCGGGCGCGATCAACCTGCCGATGGGAAAGGAGCTGCATCAGCTGGAAGAATTGCGGAATTACCGAAAAATATACCTCTACTGTTATTCAGGACGGAGGTCCCAAACAGTGTTTGCCAATTTAACCAGCAAAGGTCTGGACAACATGGTCTGTCTGGGTAGCTCAGGTATTGCAGAGTGGAAGAAACTCGGTTATTTTTTAGAGAAATGAACAAAAACAGTCAACCAAAACTGGGAGAATAAAATGACAGAATTTGAAGTAGCCATGCCGCTTGCGGGAGGTATACTGATTGGGGTTGCGGCAGCCATGACACTGCTGTTCAGTGGGAAGATCGCGGGAATTTCAGGAATTTTCGGTGGAATGCTCTTTCAGCAGGGAGCTGAGCGGACATGGCAGACAGTCTTTGTTGCCGGTCTGATTGCCGGGGGAGTGCTGCTCTACAATATAAATACGGAATATTTTGAAGACTCATCCGGACGAGGTCTTGTGACAGTGACAATTGCTGGACTGCTGGTTGGTATCGGCACACGTGTTGGCGGGGGATGTACCAGTGGGCACGGAGTGTGTGGCATCGGCAGGCTTTCGGCTCGTTCACTAGCGGCTACGGTTACGTTTGTGGTGGCAGGAATGGCAATGGTGGCTCTTTTTCAAAACATTTATAACTGAGAACTAAGATGTTTAAATCGAATATAGCATCATTTATTTGCGGAATTCTTTTCTCCATTGGTCTTGGTATCAGTGGAATGACACAGCCTCAGAAGGTCATTGGCTTCCTTGATGTCTTGGGAGAATGGGATCCTAGTCTGGTTTTCGTTATGGGCGGTGCTGTGATCAGCTATTTACTTCTCCAATTATTGATTCAGCGACGTTTTTCTAAACCGATGCTGGGGGAAACGTTTCAAATTCCCTCTCGTAAGGATCTTGACCGTTCACTTATCTTTGGAGCGTTGTTGTTCGGCATGGGATGGGGGCTAGGTGGTTACTGTCCGGGACCGGCGATTACCACTCTAGGAAGTGGAAGCTTGAATGCCGTGCTGTTTATGGTGGCAATGGCTATGGGCATGTTACTGGCTGACCGTGTGATTTCTCCCATTCTTACTAATAAGGCGCTCAAAAGCTGAGTCTTTTATATGATATTGTAGATGAAGCGCTTTTTAAGGAGATGCAGGAGTTTGATGAACTTGAGGAGTAAGGTGGGTTGAATCTAAGTATATAGGACCCCGAGGACAGCACACAGGCCCCGCCTATTAATACATAAAGTAGCTCTGCATAGATGCTTCCTCAGATGGCGCCACAAGTCAGACATCCTTCCAAAAACTTCCGATTCATTGTAAATCAAACCGACTGACGTTATAAAGCATAGTCCCACCTAGAACGGTCTTTCCATCGGTTCTTATGTGACCATGGCGGCAGCTGATAATTTCGCTATTAGTGTGGTTAGTTCTTCTATCTTAAATTTACATTTGAGGAATGCCAGAATTACAGCTAGTGATGTGAAGATCATTGCAAATGCTATGGATAAGACACCATCTTCTGAGTTAGCGAAACTTGGCTCATTTAGCCTAAGCTACAATACCATTGGTGATCAAGGTGCTATGACTTTAGCAAACGCTCTTCCCAAGACATTGACTGAGCTTGGTCTGGTTGGGTGTTCAATTGGCGATCAAGGAGGTAAGGAAATACTTGAATGGGCAAAAAATGCGAGTGGATTGCGGCTG
>CAWKZI010000385.1:0-3277 GCA_963854365.1 Gammaproteobacteria bacterium | reverse complement strand
TGGACAGCGCTGTCTCATCCTATAGCCGCGGTGCATTTGAGTATCTTCCCAAACCATTCGACATTGAAGAAGCTGTAGCAATGACTCGCCGCGCTCTAGACCATGCCGGCAAAAAAGAATCTGAAGCTACATTAGAAACGGAAGAATATAACCAAGAAATAATTGGCGAAGCACCAGCAATGCAGGAAGTATTCCGTGCCATAGGGCGACTATCACAATCGAATATTTCCGTATTAATCAATGGCGAATCTGGCACTGGCAAAGAGCTAGTTGCTCATGCACTGCATAAGCATAGCCCCAGAAAGGACAGACCTTTTGTTCCTTTGAACGTGGCTGCAATTCCCAAAGAGCTAATTGAATCAGAGCTATTTGGTCATGAGAAGGGTGCTTTCACTGGCGCAATCTCACAACGTACAGGTCGTTTCGAACAAGCCAATGGTGGCACTTTGTTTCTTGATGAAATCGGCGATATGCCGGCAGAAACTCAGACTCGCTTACTTCGTGTATTATCTGACGGAGAGTTTTATCGCGTCGGTGGTCACACTTCAATAAAAGTAGATGTAAGAATTATCGCTGCGACTCATCAAGATCTTGAAAAACTCGTAGAAGAACATACGTTCCGTGAAGATTTATTTCACCGCCTTAACGTTATTCGGATTCACATTCCACGCTTGAGCGATCGTCGCGAAGACATCCCTCGTCTCGCCGCGCATTTTTTGAAAAAAGCGGCTGAAGAATTGGAAGTGGAAGCTAAAATACTTAGACCGGAAACACAGCATTACTTGCTGGGTTTGAATTGGCCCGGAAATGTTAGGCAGTTGGAAAATTTTTGTCGCTGGATTACCGTAATGGCGTCGAGTCGAGAAATTCAGATCAACGATTTACCGCCAGAGTTTTCCGCTCAAGAGGTTGACAGCGATAATGATGGCAGTTGGACACATGCGCTAGAATCTTGGGCAGATCATCAATTGAGCCAAGGCAATAGCAGTATCCTCGACCAGGCTACTCCGTTGTTTGAAAGAACCCTTATTGATATCGCCTTGAAACATACTGCGGGTAGAAGAAGAGATGCAGCAAATTTATTGGGATGGGGGAGAAATACTCTTACTCGAAAGATAAAAGAGCTAGGGCCTAGTACTGTAAGTCCAGAATAGTAGATTCAGGAGATATTGATTTAATCTACTATTTCCTTTTGGGCTAATGCAAGTCTTCTGCCAGTTAATAACGCCCGGGGCGGGTTTTCCATGGTAACAGCAGTAGGTGACTGAGCTACGAGGATTATCAGTGTAAAATGCCCTCTAATTCACCACCTAGCGCCTTGGCAGCTGAGGCTCTCCTTTCTAAGACGAGAAATCCAGTGAATAAAGCAGGGCGGCCCTGAGAAGTATATATAGTCATAGAACGCAGAGGCAACGCTGGGAAGAAATCAAATCATCAGGAAGTGGCTATTTACGCCATTTTAAGAACTTTAATATTAATAGTGTTCTTATTTCTAGAAATAAAGTGGTTATATTTTGATCAACATCGTACTTTTTGAGCCAGAAATACCTCCAAATACGGGAAATATCATTCGCTTGGCTGCAAATACAGGGTCACAGCTCCATTTGATTAAACCCTTCGGATTCGAGCTTGATGACAAAAAGATGCGCCGTGCTGGGCTGGATTACCACGAATTTGCCGGCATTACGGTGTATGAAAAGTGGGAGGAATTCTTCAAGAGTAAGGGCAGTAAAGAGCTGTACGGTATTAGCACGAAAGGGACGCGATGCTATAGCAAAGTAAGTTATAAGTCGGGAGATTTTGTGGTATTTGGGCCTGAAACCCGCGGCTTGCCTGAGCCAGTGCGAGATGAGTTGGGAATAGCGAACCTGCTGAGAATACCTATGCTGCCTGAAAGCCGCAGCCTCAACCTTTCAAATGCTGCAGCAGTGATTGTTTATGAAGCGTGGCGCCAGCTCGGCTTTGATACTGGCTCCTGATTGATCACTCCCAATAGAACTTGCTAGTCGCAGAGCTTACTGAGTGGTTTCACCGCCGGTTACTTCATCAACTGCAGTCGCATCATTGCCATTTCCGTTAGCTTGTGCAGCTTGCTTTTGCTGCGCATAGAGCGCCTCAAAATTGATTGGTGAGAGCATCAATGCGGGAAAGCTGCCTTTTGTTACCAAGCTATCAATCGCTTCTCGAGCGTAAGGAAACAGGATATTGGGGCACACGGTCGCCAATAATTGTTCTAACTGCAAGTCTTCGAAATCTTTAGCCGCAAAAATTCCTGCTTGATGGATTTCAACCAAAAATGCCGCCTGCTCGTCCATCTGCGCTTCAACAGTTAAAACCAATATGACTTCGTAAACATCGTCCTGGATTTTGCTACTACGAGTCTTAATGTCGAAATTAATCTTCGGAGCCCACTGCGATTGAAAAACCGCGGGACTGCGAGGGGATTCGAATGAAGAATCCTTTAGATATATTCTCTGTAGCGCGAATTGTGGGCCTTCAGCCGCTTCTGTGCCAGCAGGCGCAGCTGCTGCCGGATTGTTCTCTTCATTTTCTGCCATGATAAATCCTATATTCTGCTTATCTTTTAGTTAATCTATTTCTGGATGAGAGGCAGTGACTGCGCTTTCCATTCAGTCAATCCACCATTTAATTTATACACTTCAGTATGACCAGCTTCCAGCAATGTTTTTGCAGCTTCGCCAGAATGCTGGCCTAATTTACAGACAACTACTACTGGTTTTTCCTGGTGTTTCTTCAGCTCAGTAAGACGCTGCTTTAGCTTCGCCAGCGGAACATTTATCGAATCCACGATATGACCAGACTCGAACTCTTTCTTCTCTCTGACATCAACAACCACAGCATCTTTACGGTTAATTAACATGACCAATTGCTGTGATCCGACTCCTTGACTGCCAGTGCGTTGATGGTAAACAACAATTGCGCCAAGACTAATCACCCACATGGCCGAAAGGCCTAAGTGATTGCTGAGAAATTCTAAAAATTGCGCCATCATCATCTGTCTTCATCGAACGTAAAATTTAGATCGGCATTGGTAAAAAACAGCCATAAAATTGAGGCAAAACCAGATGCCGAGCGAGCGAGCGGTGCAGTATACACGGATGGGGGTCGCTTAAAAAGTTTTCAAGGGAGGCTCTAATAAGAGTTAATTTAGTCAAAATCTGTTTAACCAGGCCTATTTTTGCGAACAAACTCGGCAGCAAATAACTCCTTTGATAGAGACGTCTACTTTTAATGAAAGTCCAAGCTCTTTCAAGGA
>CAWKZI010000384.1:0-3280 GCA_963854365.1 Gammaproteobacteria bacterium | reverse complement strand
TCAAAAGGAATCGATCGTCGAGCTTAAGAATGAGGTAAGGCCACGGGGAAAATTTAACTATACGACGATGCGGCTGAGTGAACAAATTGACTATAAAGGCGAGTTTAAGATCATAGATAGACCGCGAATACTCGAATTTACCTAGAATGAAGGACGAGCGGGCGCTGCGCTCAATACTGTTCGTGTACTCTTCGAAGATGTAGCACAGAATACAAATTTGAGGATCTCTCTGGTGTTAGATCATACAGAAGTAATCAATGCTGATAATATTAAATCACTCTGGTCCCAACGCATCAAAGCTCTATCAGCACTCCTGTCAAAGTAATCTAACGTCCTATATTTGATGCTTCGGCCTCGCGAATAGTGCGCTCAGCCGCATAAGGCAATATGTAACCATCTGCCAAATTCTGCTCAACAACTTCTCTCACCGCTTGCACATAAGTGTTATGCGAAGGATACAAGGAACTGATAGTGGCCTCATCAAATGGTTCATGGGAGCCATATAATCCGCAGAACCGATTTGAGCCAACATTCATTCCGGTGTTTTTAGCTGTAGCAACAACGTGAGTCGCCAGGCGAATTCCACCTAGAATATTGCCTTGATCATCTCTAGAAAATTTTAGCCTGGGCATCATTCTTGCCACTTGCAAGGGCTGAGCTGAAGGCGGTATTGTGCCGTTTCGCACCCAATTTACTAGATGCTCATAAGCCGCATCCATAGTATCGCTAAATGGAATTCGACTATGCGGAGGAATGTCGCAACCGGGATCCCGAACTACTGCTTCTGCCAACGGCAGTCCCTCTCGCAGCTGCCGCACTCTGGCGTACTCCACTTCAAATTTGTAATCCGCATGAGACGTGCCTGCAACTTCCCATTGAATGAAAGTTTCTGTATTTGGCTGTGGAGAAGCAGCGCGCCTTCTCATATCCGTCTCTGCCATGATCTTGAATATTTTGACATCCTGATCATCCCTAATGCGACCGCCACCACCATGAACCATAACGCCATCAAACATTGGCTCTAGCGGGTGAACGTTATTTAAGTAAACAGCTAGCCTACTGGCAGATTGGGAATGACCTGTAGCAATAATCTGCTCAGCCTTGAGGCCGCCAAGAATATCAATGTCACCATTTGATGAAGATTCGCCAACACGATTAATTGATTTAGCGACGGCGGAAAAAATGTCATAGGAGAGAGCATCTTGCGACACCATACCGTCATGAGTGGTATCGAGACTGTCGTATCGTTCAGGGCTCCATTCCCTCATCGTATCGATGCCCATTTGCTGAGCTGAAACAACTACGAAGGCATAACCATTTCTTACAAAATGATCCCCTGATAACCACCAATCGATGTCCTTATCGGGGCCACCAGTTACATTGACCCATTCCACAATGACGATGCCATTAAAATTTGCTGCTGATTCCGGGCGCCTTACAATCAAGCGGGACCGGTAGCGATGTCCGTCGTCAAGAATTTCGGCGTTTTCTAATTCGGGATTGCTATATCGGTTGGCTGTGCCTTCAATGAAATATTCCTCTTCTAGATAGCCTCTGCCAAGCAGGTCGATTGCTGAAGCGCTGTAAATAGAATTTGTAGAAGGATGGTCTTCTACAGGAATGGGTCCTATGATTCTTGATTTTGGAACATCCGCAGAACTGTTAAAGATTAAAAACGAAAAGGCTGCGCTTACAGCAATACTAACAATAGATTGTGAATTCTTCATCACGTTCTCCTCAGAGTTCTTTTACATACTTATTAATTGACTACTGGTTACTGCCAACTGCGAACAAGCTCGTCGTAATCAATAGTTAAAGCTTGTGGCTTCTCATTAGCTAATTTTTGTTTTGGCGCCCCAGGCTGATTTAACCAATATTCTCGACTCTGTGGTTCATTGAGTTGTGGGCCACACTCGCCGAGCACGCCAGTTCGTTCTAAGCGCTGCATGAGTCGTTCTTGAGCGACTGCCAATGCTGTCATTGCTTCTTGAGGAGTTTTAGCGCCCGACGATGCATCGCCAATATTTTGCCACCAAAGCTGAGCTAATCGCGGGTAGTCAGGTACATTAGTACCAGTGGGCGTCCATTGCACTCTTGCTGGTGATCGATAAAACTCTACCAAGCCTCCTAATTCCGCTGACCGCTCAGTGAAACTTTCATGTCGCACATCGGAGTCACGAATAATAGTTAGGCCAACATGACTTTTCTTTAAAGAAACAGTTTTTGATGTAACAAATTGTGCATATAACCATGCCGCTTTAGCTCGGTCTGTTGGCGTTGAATTCATTAGTGTCCAAGAGCCCGTGTCTTGATAACCAAGCTTCTGCCCTTCTTCCCAATACGGTCCATGAGGCGAAGGAGCCATGCGCCATTTCGGTGTGCCATCATCATTCATTACAGGCAAGCCCGGTACCACCATATCTGCAGTAAATGTGGTATACCAAAAAATCTGTTGAGCTATGTTGCCCTGACCTGGAACCGGACCAGCTTCGCTAAATACCATACCTGCTGCTTCCGGAGGTGCATATTTTTGAAGCCATTCTATGTATTTACTCACCGAGTAAACCGCAGCTGGACCATCAGTTGCCCCACCTCTTTCAACTGTCGAACCAACCGGACGGCAACCATCTACGCGCAAACCCCATTCATCTACTGGCAGCCCATTAGGAGTGCCTACGTCTCCCGCACCAGCCATTGATAACCAGGCATCAGTGAAGCGCCATCCCAAAGAAGGATCTTTCTTACCATAATCCATGTGGCCATAAACTTTCTTACCATCGATTTCACCAATATCATTAGTGAAAAAGTTAGCTATGTCTTCATAGGCAGACCAATTAACTGGCACTCCTAATTCATAATCATATTTATTACGAAATTGTTGCTTGATTTCAGGGTCAGTAAACCAGTCGTAGCGAAACCAATAGAGATTGGCGAATTGTTGATCTGGCAATTGATAAATCTTTCCATCTGGTCCGGTTGTAAATGACAAGCCGATAAAATCATCTAAATCGAGAGTCGGGGATGTAACATCACTACCTTCGCCAGCCATCCAGTCCGTAAGATTGCGCACCTGTTGATAACGGAAATGAGTACCGATTAAATCAGAATCGTTAACATAGGCATCATAAATATTTTCTCCTGACTGCATTTGAGTTTGCAGTTTCTCAACCACATCTCCTTCACCAATCAAGTCATGAGTAATTTGAATTCCGGTAATCTCCGAGAAAGCTTGGGCTAAAGTCTGAGCTTCATATTCATGAGTGGTAATGGTTTCTGAAAC
>CAWKZI010000383.1:0-3294 GCA_963854365.1 Gammaproteobacteria bacterium | reverse complement strand
CCGGTCCATCCCCGATCAGGATGCTTGCCGCTTTGTGATCACGGTGCATAGCGTAGTGCAGCGCCACTGGCATCGCGACATCCGGAGCCACGATGTGAACGTCCGTAAGACTCATTTCAGAAATGAATTTTTCCAAGAACGCGCTTTGGGCGGCAAACGTCATGAATGACAGGTCTCCTTCACTGCGCCCAAAGCCCGGCAAATCAAGGGCGATCAGATTGGCGTCAGCAGCCATTGCAGCCCAAGTGCTGTCGTAACAGAGAATGCTTTGGGGCAACGGGCTGAGGAATAGCACTGTCGGTCCATCTGGATTACCGCCTGTCGCATATCGGATTTTGAGACCATCCAGCTGCATATGTGTGGGCTCCATTGTGAAATTAGCTGGTGCGTAATTGATTTTTGAAGCCCCCGCCGCACGCATTGACCGAACTTTGTAAAATTCAGGGGTGATCATCATCAAACTGGCTGCGTTCAGGCGGCCCAGCATTCCAATGGGATCTTTCGGCATAGTGTCTCCTTAGGGGCTAGTATCCATATGATTTTTTTCGTAACTATAGGTACGAAAATATTCCGTCAATGATAAAATACCCAAAGGTACGATAATGGATAAAAAACCTAACCCTACGCGCGGCCGACCAAAGTTACTGGACCGAGAGCAGGTATTGCAAGCAGCCTTGATCGAATATTGGGCAAAGGGGCCGACGAACGTATCGATCGGCGAGATTTGCAAACAGACGGGGGTATCTAAACCCGGAGTTTATCGGGAATTTGGAAGTGATGACGGTCTCAAAAGCAGCGTACTAGAGGCCTATCGGTCATTCGTAATTCAGCCTTTGATCAACATCATAGTCAAAGATCAGCCTGCGGCGGAAACCATAGATGCCATAATCGGGTTCATGACACAGGATCGTACCGAGCTTGGCATTCCAGACGGATGCCTGTTCGTCATGATGCGGGCGCAATCTGAACGTCTTGGGCCATCGACATACGATAAACTGAACAAAGTTCGCCACGATCTTTTGGCCGCTTACTCGGCGTGGATAGAGCGGGCGAAGCTGCACGGTGAGTTCATAGATATACCAACAGATATCGCTGCACTATTGCTCGACATGCAACACGGTGGCGTGATGCGTATGCAAAGGGAAGGCGTTCCAAGAGAAACGATAGAAAGTGTGCTTAGGTTTGCTCTTGGAGCCCTGATGTTTCGAGATAACGCAATTAGGCCATAACCCTTGATACGATGTGCCCCGAAAGCCCACTTGGTCCACACACCAGCCGTTGGTGTTTAGCGAAGGCTAATGTCTGCTTCCTCAGTTGGAAGTGGAAAACAAAACCCTCTCCCAATGAATCCACCCCTCCAGTACTAAAGGCCCGGGGTCCGAGGCGCAGGCTCCATGATCCGGGGTCCTTGGGGTCAGTCTTGCGCGCTTCGGTTATTTGGATTGGGCTCAGTAACCTCCGGCTCGTGGCATAGGGGGTATATATACGTACAGTTACACACACGGGGTTTTCAGTTGCTACAAATATAAAGATACGGCAGGGTGTTGGGTATGAAATTACTAAATGCTATAGGTTACTTACTCTTTAAATTATCTACTTCTCTAAGCAAGATAACTTGGTATCTCTCCTTGATATTCATAGCTATCTCTTTGGTCGTAATGGTACTACTGGTTGTTAAGATTAGTTAGATGAAAAACCTGGAGAAACACTTATGATAGATAAAATAAAGTTTTTAGTAAAAAGGTGACACTCTTACCTTGCCCTTTTAATCTCCAGTACAACTCGAGTGCCTCACTCCAGTTAAGCTGCTGAATTGTCTCATCTTTTTATGAGCGAGACTTCAAGTAGTATACAGGTACACTCCTAATATCTACCTTGTCATTCCACTCCCGATCTACTAGGGAAATTTAAAAATTGGAGAACCTCGAACTATGAAATCTTTAAATATACTTATTCTTGGAGCTTCCTACGGCTCCTTATTAGCGACAAAAATCGTTTTAGCCGGTCATGACGTGAAAATGGTTTGTCTTCCAAAAGAAGTTGAGTTGTTTAACAAAGAAGGGGCAATCATTAGAATGCCCATTAAAGGAAGAGACAACCTTATCGAAATCCGTTCAAAAGATTGTTCTGGGAAGCTTTCAGCTGACAGCCCGAACAGTATAAATCCAGCAGAATATGATTTGATAGTTTTAGCGATGCAAGAGCCACAATATTCTTCTCCTGATGTAGGAGTCCTTCTGCAAAAAGTGGCAAAGTCTAAGGTCCCGTGTATGTCCATAATGAATATGCCACCGCCACCCTTCCTCAAACGATTTAACTCCTTAAATGTCGATGAATTAAGGTCTTGTTATAAAGAGTCAAGTTTATGGGATGAATTTGATCCAGCATTATTTACTCTCTGCAGCCCAGATCCTCAGGCATTTAGACCGCCCGATGAAAAGTTGAATGTTTTACAGGTTCGCCTTCCAACAAACTTCAAGGCTGCGCGTTTTACATCTGATAGAGATACAGAAATGTTGCAACGCCTTCAAAATGATATTGAAAACCTTAGATTTACAACAAAAGATAACATAACAATTGAACTTCCTGTAAAGCTAAAAGTTCATAATTCTATTTATGTGCCATTGGCCAAGTGGGCGATGTTAATCGCTGGAAATTATCGCTGTGTACAACAAAACCAGATGCGTCCAATAAAAGAAGCTGTTCATAGTAATATTGTTGAAACTACCAAAATATATGAGTGGGTTGTTGATTTATGTGTAAGGCTTGGCGGAGCACCCAATGATTTTGTTTCATTTGAAAAGTATGCAAATGCAGCACTTTCTTTAGAAAGCCCTTCATCAGCCGCTCGAGCGCTCAACAATGGAGTCATAGCTATTGAGCGTGTCGACAAGCTCGTTCAAGCTATTGCACTGCAAAATAATAGAAGGTTGGATTCGCTAGACGTCACAGTATCTCTGGTTGATGGTTGGTTGGAAAAAAATCGATTAAAAGAAAAATAAAGGTAGAACTGAGATCCACTATGCAGGCCTCAGGTTAAGACGTTTTGATGCATAGAGGTTTAGCTAACTAGAAAGACAACAAAACCCCCTCCCAATGAATCCACCACTCCAGCACTAAACTCCCAAGGTGCGAGGCGCGCGGCACGTGATCCAGGGTCCCTGGGGTCAGCTGTGCGCGTTTCAACGGTTTAGATTGAGCGCAGTAACCCCCGGTTCATAGGTACTGTAATTTTTCGGGCTACACCTTAATACGACAAGTGTCGATCAAAAAAGCAAAATATCTTGAAATTAG
>CAWKZI010000382.1:0-3309 GCA_963854365.1 Gammaproteobacteria bacterium | reverse complement strand
AACAATCTCTAGCACGATTTAATCGTTTAATTGTGGAGAAGCAGGATCAAATATTTGCATTTTTTAATGAAAATAATAGTTCCGATAAATTCGATATTATTTGTAAGAGAGAAAAGAAGATAGGATCCCATATAACTTATCGAGTTTGTGAGCCGAAGTTCTTAAAGGTGTTGCGTGTAGGAAAAACTCGAGATGCTAGGATGGGTTTTGGTATGTATTTGAACCAGAGAGAATTAGTGGAAGAAGCGGGTCAGGAATATGAGCAGCTGCAGAACGAAATGACTGAAATGATGCGGACACATAAAGAGTATTCTGATGCCTTGGCAGATCTTACTGATCTTTCAGAGAACTATGAAAGTCATCGGATTGACTATTTTTCAAAAGACTAAAAAAATAATCAACAAAAATTCTTAAAAGGTCATTATGCAATCATCGAATTTGAGTGTAATAATTGCGCACTTCGGTTGGAGATAATTTAATTTTGAGGAACTGTTTTGTTCCCTGCTTTAGTTCTACTTCCAGAGCCTGAGAATTTTTGTGCTGACTTGGCGGCCTAATGAGTCTCCATTTTTCATCGGGCCACGTGGCGGCCACTACTAAATAGCGTGCAACTGAACTCAACAAAAAATGAGACCTTCTTTTTATCGATTATTTCACCGTAGGAACGTCAGGTTAATATCAATATTTGAAACGAACCTAAATGTGGGTTCAGAATGCTTGGTAACCAACCTTCAGGTTTTCATAATCATGAAAAGCTCCTTGTTAAATATTCTTCGACAAATGATAGGAGCTATTGGCTTGGGCTTTCTTATAGCCTTTTTCTCGGCCAGTGCTGGCGCTGAAGAGGTGAATTGGAGTGTTGGCCTTAGTAAAAATAGAATATTAATAGAAGCCGAGGGATTTAAAAATAGCGATAAGAGCGCGAGAACAGTAATTATCATTGCAGGTATGCAGGGACCTTCATCTTCTAGTGCCGTGCTCAGTGAGTTTTATAAATCTTATCTCGATTTGAATGAAAGTGAGGCCTTGCTTAACCTAATCATAATTCCGCAGGCGAATCCTCAAAACGAACTGCTTGTATTTCCACCAGAAGGTGAGGCCTATCGGGAGAATTCCGTAGCCCATTCAATGTGGCGCTGGTTAGGCATTCAGGCCCCTGATCTCGTCGTGCTTCTGGATGATGATTCTAATTTGATTACAGCATTGCAAAACAACGCTGTCGCGGGAGTTGGTGAAATTCCCGCTATAACCTTCAGCGCTCAAAGCCTTTCTCTTGACTGGCTGTATCAACAAGGCAGTTTGCCTGTTTCTGCGGCGAAAAAAGAAATCATTCGCCGTCGTGCGCGAACACCCGCAGCACTGGCGACTCAACTTGCTCAGTACTATGGCCACGATTTTTCCAGCCCTGTCTACGTTCCCGGTATGGCGCTCATTGGCAGAATGCGACTAGGGGAGGTGGCTGATGTTGATCAGCTAGCAAATTTTTATATCGATGCTGAACCAATTGATATTCGCTCCTCATCTTTATTAGCTGGCCAACTAGTGTTCGCCGAACTAGCGGAACGAACAAATAATGAAGGTTATTTGCAGCTTGCGCTTAGAGCGGCTGAGCTAGGCTTTGATAATAACGGCAATCCCAAAGAGGCTATGCCAACCCATGCGGAGATGAGTGATGCAGTATTCATGGCAACTCCATTGCTAGCCAAGGTTGGAAAACTTACTGGTGAGCAAAGGTTTGCTGAATTGGCTTTGGTTCACGTCCAATTTATGCAAAATCTGTTGTTGAGAGAGGACGGCCTTTATCGACATACTCCCCTCGCTGATGTTGCATGGAGTAGGGGTAACGGTTTTCCGGCTCTTGGCTTGGCTCTATCCCTAAGTGATATCCCAGAATCAAGCCAAGCATTTTCGTTGTTGTTGCAGTCATTTATTAATCACCTCGAAGCCTTGTTGCCATATCAAGACAGTGAAGGAATGTGGCATGAAGTAATTGACTATCCTGGTTCCTTTGCGGAAATAACCTCTACAGCGATGATTGGCACTGCAATAAAGAGAGGCTTGGATAAGGGGTGGCTCGAACCTGACCGTTTTCAACCAGTTCTCGATAGATCATGGCAAGCGGTTTTAGGTAGAACGGATTTTACTGATGGATTCGTGAATGCCTGCCAATCTACAGGAAAGATGGAATCTCTTGACGGCTATTTGGACCGAGTTGCTATTTTTGGTCGTGACGACAGGGCTGGTGGTATGGTGATGTTGTTTGCAAGTGAAATGGGTGGGAACATCTAATTTAGAAATTTACCGCAGATCTAATGGACATTTTGTGGTGAGCAGACAAATTGATAAAAATGACAAGGTATTAAGGTGAAAATCATAAAAATCGGGTGCTGTGGCGCATCAAATGAATAGATGAGTGTTTCTCTATGAACTAGAAGTTCTGCCAGAAGCCACAAGGCAGAGGAGGTTTGGACTGCTTTTACTTGATAGTTTTAACCAAATGGTTGAGGATATCTATTGAATTTTGTGCAAACTACCCTAAACCTGCTCTATGTTTTTGCAGCTAAACCTAAAAATTTGTTAGCGCACCACGATAGAGTGCATATTTGTATAAATAGAATTGCATAGCCAAAGAAAGGAAAAACACTGTGAGAAAAATAATAGCAATTTACGGTTCATTTCTAACCATTTTCCTGGTCTCGGGTCAGCTGGCGGCTCAGGCTAATTCTTCTTGGGAATTGGAGAGAACTATCGATGGTCACCCTGATCTGCAGGGAGTATGGGAGAACAACACTATTACTCCGGTTGAGCGCCCAGAAGTTTTTGGTGATAAGACCTATTTAACAGATGAGGATGTCACATTTCTTCGTCGTCGAATTGCCGAAATCAACGCTGCTGGTGACGATGCTCTTTTTGGTGAAGGGGTTTTACAGGCTGCTTTTAGTGGTACGATTACTTCATATGATCCGAGTACGGGTAACTATGATTCTCAGTGGATGGCAGAAAGAACTATTCACCGTCGGACTTCCCAAATCACAGATCCTCCCAATGGTCAGTTTCCACCTAGAACGGAACAAGCAATCGCGGCTTCTAGAGAACTAGCTCAACATCGGGAAGATCATCCTGCTGACTCGTATACTGATCGCCCTTTAGGAGAACGTTGTGTTTCCTTTGGTGCCCCCCGTCTCGGTTCTGGCTATAATAGCTACTGGCAGATTGTGCAGTCTAAAGAAACTGTCGCAATCATTCAGGAAATGGCACACGACGTGCGTATCATTCCTCTGGTCGCCAAACCCCATATAGATGAAGATA
>CAWKZI010000381.1:0-3332 GCA_963854365.1 Gammaproteobacteria bacterium | reverse complement strand
GAGTATATTGCTAAGAATTGAACGGGGAAAATTATTTGATAATAATGCGGCGGAAGACGGTCGACGCTTTGCGGCTAATTCAAAAGAGTCTCGTTCTCCAGCAGTCTGCTCTTCCCATTTCACCAATATCTCTTGGATTAACATAGCAGCCGCTTCGCTATTCGCCCAAATTATTTGGTTACCGGACTCTTCATTTATACGATGGCTAAGCCCCTGTTGTTTCAGGTACTCACTCAAGCTTAACAAATTAATATCAATCGGAAGACTTGCAGCCTTAATCATCAACTTTAACCAATCTATTACCCCAGCCCAATTTACTACGACAGGCCTGATAGAAGCTATGCTCAGGCGGATGAACTAGCCTTAATGGCACTCGCTTCTTCGAAACAAATATTTCATCGCCAGCAGAGGCAGTATATTTTACTTCGCCATCACAACTAAGCTGTGGTTGCAGACTTTCTTTGGCGGCTACAACAATTTTAATTTCGCTATCTCCATCAACGACAATTGGTCGACTATTGAGGGAATGGGGATACATAGGCACAAGAACTATGGCATTTAAATCAGGGTGCATAATAGGCCCGCCGGCTGATAATGAATATGCAGTGGAGCCAGTCGGCGTAGCAACTATAAGACCATCAGATTCCTGACTGTAAACAAATTTATTGTCGACATAAAGTTCAAATTCAATCATCTGGGCCGCTTTGCCAGGGTGAAGTACCACATCGTTTAAAGCACTACCAAGTTTTTCCCTCGAACCTGCTTTATAAGTTTCAACATCGAGCAAAAACCTCGATTCTATTGTGTATTGCCCATTAAGTACTTCTTCTATTTTGGCCTCGATTTCATCAGGAAGGATATCCGTAAGAAAACCTAACTTCCCGCGATTTATCCCGATCACTGGGATTTGGTCAGAGGCAATATATTTCGCAACTGTAAGCATACTTCCATCCCCACCAACCACGATCACCAAATCGCAACAGTCAGATAATTCATCCCGTTTACACTCTATCTGTCCGTGACCATCTATCAGACCAGCAGTCACATCATCAACGACGATAGTTACTTCTTTCAAACTGAGAAATACCAATAAGCGCTGCAATGTGGCTACTACGCCAGCATGTCCGGGACGGCCCACCAAGCCAATTCGATTAAATTCTGCCATTTCAAAACCTGCTTTACTTAAGGATTCAAAGCAAACTACTATTGCTGCACATTATAACAGAAGCATAATGCACAATTTACTATCCAGAGCAGAATATTCGTAAGAATAGAGCTAGCGAACTAGACATAATATCGAACAAAGCCTGTATATTATCTGACCAATCGCCGTTTATAGCGTGGCTAGGAATAGCCTAAAGACTAACAGTAACTCTAAGCCTATAAAGCAAAAAATCTTTGCGAGACTCATATATGTCGGCTGCCTGTTTGCTAACATACTTTTCAAACCCTATTAGTCCGTTGCTTATGATATTAACGAATAGCACTTGACTGAAACCAACAATTGCGAAAGAAGGACTCCATCTAATCACGGAAGAATTAAAAAAAGGATCATGCTCTCTTGTTTTAAAAGATTTCAATGAAGTTTTGGATTATGGCGTCTATATCTTATTCCAAGCTTAAGCTAGCAGCTGCATTGATTTCATCATATTTTTTAAAAGCTACTTACCAGACGTTTTCTGAATCACTCCACCAGAATGGATTGCTAGGATTTCGCTTCCTTTAGGGAATTTCTCGCTACTAACCTGATCAAAAATCCCATAAATCAGCTTTCCAGTGTAAATCGGCTCGATAGGTATATCTGACAAACAAGCAAACTCCGATATAAAATGTTCGAGCTTATTATTCGATTTAGCATATCCTCCAAAATGGTAATCCTGCAAAACTTCCCAAGACACTGTTGGTTCTATTCCAATATTTTTAATCCAGCTACTGACCTCTCTTTCTAGATAGCCTTCAGCTTTTAAGACTGAGACACCAAGCACTTTTGGTGAGTTTTCGGCTATCTCCAACCCAGTAATAAGGCCCGCCATAGTGGTTCCTGTGCCGCAAGCCACTGCAAGATATTTTCCCCCTGCGTCACTTAACCACTTCACGTGGTCGATAATGCTCTGACAACCCTGTACAGCAAGATGATTGCTGCCCCCTTCAGGTATAAAGTAAAACGCACCATATTTTCTCGTCAGTTGCTTGAGAAATTTTCGATTGTTTTTATCGCGATACTGTTCCCTAGTCACACCAACTAGTCTCATGCCTTGATCACGAGCAAATTGGAGGACGGGGTTAAGGGGTTCTCTTAGCTCACCTCGGATAACACCAATAGTGGCAAAGCCAAAATGCTTTCCAGCAGCCGCAAGCGCATAGAGGTGGTTTGAAAAAGCTCCTCCAAAGCTCAATACCTGAGTTGCCTTTAGTCGTTTGATTTCCGCCAGGTTATTTTTGAGTTTGAACCACTTATTGCCATGAATATGCGGGTGCATTTTATCAAGCCGCAAAATCCGTAACACGATTTCATGATGAGCAAGCAGATCGCACTCAATTTTGTCGATGGGAGGTGTTTTTAGTCCCAGCGCGGAAATATTATCGCTTACTAAGGACATAGCGAATAATGACGGGTCGGGCGGGCCACGATCTTGAGTCCTCCGGATTGAGGGAACAACCATCAAAACCTACATACCCTGTTATTTTTAAACATATTCTGTTTTTTCTATCAGATATTTCCATGGGACAAATGTACTACATTAATAAATGCCTTGTGCCCCTAGCTTGCTTTTTGTCTAGCAATTACTCTTCTAGCGAAGGATGCACATAACCCACAGGTAATACTTGGTCTGGATCCACTCGAATACTTAAGTAAGTTATCTGCTCCTGAATATGACGAAATCCATGAGGGACACCAGCAGGAATGACCACTACATCACCAACCGAGATGGCTTGCGTCTGACCATTAGTCGTAGTGCGACTGCCACTAGGCCCAATGAGCTCTCTGACCGAAACATTGTCCGCCGGAAATTCAGTATTTCCCGTCACATCTCCACCAGTAACGAGGATACCTGAACCCGAAAGAACGTAATACACTTCTGTAACACGATGATGAAGTATGGCGTTTACTTCTTCACCTTCTGTGCGTGTATTTAAACGTCGGAGTATGCCAACGCCGACATTGATATCATCACCTATGTCAACGACTCTAACTTGCTGATCAATTGTGTCACCTAAATTTTCAAACACTTCCATAATTTCGTGCTTTGGAACATGTGTGGCAGTAGCCGGTCCTTGAGCAAACAAGGATGGCGATAGGAAGAAAATCAGTACTCCGCCGATGAGTTTGT